>CAYILU010000078.1:0-4920 GCA_964364235.1 uncultured bacterium
GGTTTGGAAGCCGGCTCATCCTTCGTTTTTTCGAGAAAGTCCTTGAACTTCTTTTCCATCGTGGCGCCGCGTCCCTTGTCCGCCTCGACGATCTGCTGGTATCGCTCGTGAATGCGGGACGACTCTTCCTTGAGGAGCTGTTGGGCGTCCGAAAGGGAGGCCTCCTTGCGGGGATTGACGGGCTGGCGGCTTTCCAGGACGACACCCCGCGCGGCATCGATGACGAGGTTCGTCCCGCAGCACGGGCAGTCCACCTTGACGACGGGCCGGTTTTCGACGGATTCGGACATGGCGTCACTCCTTTGGGGAAATCCATTTTCCTGTTTCCATTATAAGGCAACGATGTGACGTTTTTTGACACATCGCCTCAGGCATTCCCGTTCCCTTCCCGTATTTTGTCTCCACCGTTTCCTCTTGGCCTCATATAATATATCGTTATTAATGAATAATTATTTCCCCTGTCTTTGGCATATTTTTTTCATAAGAATCGCACCAGGGGAACCATGAAGGCTGGGGGATCGGCACTTTGACTTGATGCGGGAGGGAAGCTATGAGGCGAACCCTTGTTGTCGCGATCCTTCTGGTGACGTTGCCCGCCCTGGTGTGGGGCTCCTCCGCCGCAGCCCGGGAGACCATCGGGGTGGTGCGGAACTCCTCGGGCACGGCCACCGTGACCCGCGGCGGGCAGGTCCTCCCTGTAACCGCGGGTACGAAGCTCCTCGTCGAGGACATCCTTGACACCGGCCGCGACGGAACGATGGGCGTCATCCTCCGGGACAATTCCAGCATCTCCATCGGGCCGGGAAGCCGCCTCGTCCTCCGGAAATTCCTTTTCTCGCCCGCCGAAGGGAAGTTCGGCCTGCTGGTCCGCATTTCCAGGGGGACGATGGCCTACCTCTCGGGTCTCATCGGCAAGCTCTCCCCCGAATCGGCCCGCTTCGAAACGCCGGTTGCCACCATCGGCATCCGGGGGACCCGGTTCGCGGTGAAGGTGGATGAATAGCGGCGGCGCAGGGCCGGGTCCGCAAGGAATGCCGCGCCGCCTCGCCGCCTGCTTCGCCATCCTCCTGCTTGCCGCCGCCTGCGCCACGACTCCGCCCGCACATCCTCCCGCGAAGGCCCGGGGTACCTTCATCCTCCTCCCCGACGAACAGGGAAAAACCGGCGCGATCACCGTGTCGAGCGCGGGGAGCGAGCGTCTCCTGTCGAAGCCCCGGGAGGCCTTGAAGATCGAAGCGGGCGATGCCCCGGGCGAACCCTTCGTCATGACCGAAAAAGAGGTGGCCGCCCAGGTCGGGCCCGCCCGGACCGCCCTCCCGCCGCCGCCCGCGCAGTTCATCTTCTACTTCAAGCACGACGCCGCCGAACTCACCGTGGAGTCGCGCGCGAAGCTGCCGCAGGTCCTTCGGATCATCCGGGAACGCGCCCCCGTGGACATCAGCGTGGTGGGGCACACCGACACGGTGGGCGACAAAAGCTACAACTACCAGCTTTCCTTCAAGCGTGCACAGGCGGTGGCCGCCCTTCTCTCTACGGAAGGGGTGGACCCCTCCATCCTCGATATCGCCTCCCACGGGAAGGACAACCCCCTCATCCCCACCGGCGACCAGGTCCCCGAGCCACGGAACCGCCGCGTTGAGGTGACGGTGCGATAAGGTGCGACGCCAGGTCCGGTCTCCAGCCCTCCCTGTCATCCTTACCGGCGTACTTCTGACCCTCCTTTTGGGGGCGCTGAGCATCTGGCCTCCACCCCTGGCCGTCTTCCTGGAGGGGAAGATCTACGACTCCTTCATGCGCTACACCCATCGCCCGCCGGCGACCGGCTCAGTCTCGGTGGTGGACCTCGACGAGGCAAGCCTTGCCCGCCTGGGTCAATGGCCGTGGCCCCGCTACCGGGTAGCCCGCCTTCTCGGAAAAATCCGGGAAGCCGGCGCCGCCGCCGTGGGTCTGGACATGGTTTTCGCCGAGCCCGACCGGACGTCGCTTCGATCCCTCTCCGGGGAGATCCGCCGCGACCTTGGGGCGGACATCGTCCTCAAAGGACTCCCTCCGGAGGCCCTGGACACCGACCGGGCACTGGCGGATGCCCTTGCCGGCGGCCCCTTCGTTCTCGGCTACCAGTTCGACTTCGACGGGGTGCGGGGGGAGTCGTGCGTCCTTCACCCGCTGCGTGGGGCTGTGCGCTCGAACGGCAGGACGGGAAACACGGCGGGCCCTTTCGACGCCCCGGGGGTCATCTGCAACCTCCCTGCCCTGGCCCGGGCGGCGGGCGCCTCCGGATTTTTCAACGTCACCCCCGACCCCGACGGGGTGCTGCGGCGCGTTCCCCTGGTGATCCGCCACGGGGGCGTCCTCTACCCAAGCCTCGCCCTGGCCGTCTACCTGCGCGCCCGAGGCGGCGATGCCCTGTTGGAGACGGGACCGGAGGGGATCGAGGCGATGCGCCTCGACGGCAGGAGCATCCCCCTGGACCGGCGCGGAAACCTGCTGGTGAACTACCGCGGCCGCCGCCGCGCCTTCCCCCACGTGTCCGCCGCTTCCATCCTGGACGGCACGGCGGACCCGGCCGCGCTCAAGGGGAAGATCGTCATCCTCGGGACCACCGCCGCGGGGCTCCACGAGATCCGGACCACCCCGCTGGAGGCGGCCCAGCCGGGGGCCGAGATCCACGCCACCGTCATCGACGACCTCCTGGCGGGCGACCCGATTGCGCAGCCCACGTGGGCGCGGGGGCTCCAGATCACCCTCGTCCTGGTCCCCGGCTTCCTCATGACGGCGCTCCTGGCGCGCTCAAGGGCCATCTGGGGGGTGGCGGCAATCCTCCCCTCCGCCGCGCTCGTCTGGTACGGCTCCTACCGGCTCCTGGCCCACCACCAGGTCTTCCTGTCGCCGCTCATGCCGGTGGCCACGCTGGCGCTCGTCTTCACCCTGCTCACCTCCCTGCGGTACCTGCAGGCCGACCGGGAGATGCGGGAGCGCACACGGAAGCTGGCTCTCACGCAGGACGCCATCATCCAGAGCCTGGCGGCCCTGGCGGAAACCCGCCACCACGAGACCGGCGGGCACATCCAGCGGACCCGGCACTACATGAAGGTCCTGGCCATGCGCCTGCGGGATCACCCGCGCTTCCGCCACTACCTGGACGCCCCCACGGTGGACCTCCTGTTCCGCCTCGCCCCGCTCCATGACATCGGCAAGGTGGGGATCCGCGACCAGATCCTTCTCAAGCCGGGGCGACTGACCCCGGAAGAGTTCGAGGAGATGAAACAGCACACTCTCTACGGTTCGGAGACGATACGGCAGGCACAGAACTTCCTGGGAGAGGATTCCTTCCTCCAGACGGCCGACGAGATCGCCCTCAACCACCACGAGAGGTGGGACGGCGCCGGCTACCCGCGAGGTTTACGGGAGGAAGAGATTCCCATCCCGGGGCGTTTCATGGCGTTGGCCGACGCCTACGACGCCATCATCAGCCTCCGCGGATACAAACCTGCCCTCCCCCACGAGGAGGCGGTGCGCATCATCGGCGAGAGGTGCGGGACGCACTTCGATCCCGACGTGGTGGACGCCTTCCTGGAGGACCGGGAAGAGTTCCGGCGGATCGCCGATCGCTTCGCCGGCGCCGGCGTGGAGCCGGAGCCTCCCGCCTGACCTCGCGCCGGGTCCCGTTACGCCTCGACCCACTCCTCCTGCAGGACCTCGCCACGGAGGCCGACGACCACGTACCGGACGGGTACCTTCCGCGAACTTGCCTTGAGAGCCTCGACCGCCAGCCCCAGCAACCCCCGGCAGCACGGCACCTGCATGATCATCACCGTCAGGGTGTTGATCTTCGCCTCCTCGTACAGGCCGCGGATCTTCTCGAGGTAGGCCTCCTGCTCCGAATCCAGCTTCGGGCAGGCGATCGCCAGGGACTTCCCCTTCAGGTAGTCTTCGTGGAAGCTCCCCATGGCGAAGGCCACGCAGTCGGCGGCCAGCACCACGTCGGCCCCCTGGAAATACGGCGCCTGGGGGGAAACCAGGTGGAGCTGGATGGGCCATTGCCGCAACCGGGAGGGGGCCGTCCCCACCACCGCTCCAGCGTCTTCGTCCTTGGAAAAGGTCATCGTCCGGGAACCGGGGCAACCGCTCATCGCTTCACCTCCATAAGTTTTTCGCTGAAGATTTCTTCCAGTCGCACAACGAACGCCTCATGCTTCTTCCTGTTATCGACTAACCTCTCGTCCACCGCGGCGAACTTCGAGAACAGCTCCCCCACCTGGCGCGTCGAGAGGTTCCGGTCCATCCAGGGGTAGAGGATCCCGTCCTCCTTCCTGATGTGCTCCGTGAGGATCCCGGCGTAGCCGGTGAGGTTCGCCGCTACTCCCTCCGGGTCCTTCCGCGCGAGCGCCTCCACGACGCCCTGCACGTGCGCCCGTCCCATCTTATGGTCCTCGTGCATCGCCTTGAGGATGTCCAGCCCCGGGTCGAAGCAGGCGAAGAGGAGGTCCTCCTCCTTCGCGTGATGGAAGCGGTCGGCATACGAGCGGATGAAATCCACCCCCTCGGACATCAACGCGCGGTCCGCCTCCGACTCGACGTCGAAGCGGTCGAGGATGGCGGGGACCAGGGCGATGAACCGCCGGATCCACAGGTGCTCCTCGACCAGCGCCTTCATCGGCGGGGAGTACGCGATCTTCCGCGGCTCGGCCCGGCGCTTCCTGGCCGGTTCCGGCAGTACCACGGGACGGCCGGGGTACACGATCGCGGCGATCCGGCTCATGAGCGTCTCTTCGTCCTCCGGGGAAAGGTTGTGGATCTCGACGATGTCGGCAAGCAGGCACGTACCGACGCTGCACGGGACGCAGCCGATCCCGAACTCCTCGAGGATCGTGCCGACCTGCGGGTTCTTGCCGATGATCTCCTTGATGGGGGTGCGAA
>CAYILU010000078.1:5020-7096 GCA_964364235.1 uncultured bacterium
TCTTGAGGCTCTCGTCGGCCGGCTTCGGACCGACGTAGATCAGCAGGATCCCGTTGACGAGCTTCGCGGACCGGAGCGTCCCCAAAACCTTGCCGTTTTGCCTCGCCACGACCGTCCCGTCGGCTCCCAGGACCAGGTCGACGGTGTCCCCTTTCACGAAATCGTTGGTGAAGAAGGAGAGGAAGGTCTTCGCATCGCCGGAGGTCGCCACGTCGGGGGCGTTGTTGGCGAACCCTTCGGCAAACGCCCCGGTGATCTTCTCCTTCTCCACCTTGCTGTGCAGGAAATGCAGCCGGATGAGCTTGTCGTCGGGGCTCTGCAGCAGCTCCGCCGACGTGGTAACCCGCTTCGCGGTGTACAAGGCGCCTATGTACACCTTGAAGAAGAACTTCGTGCGGATGCCGTATCCGTTCAGCGTCAGCGTCTTGTCGTTGACGCCGACCGTCGGATCGAGGGCGACCCCGGCCACATCCACCGCATAGGCGTTCACGGAGAGCAGAAGGAAAGCGAGAACGACGAACAATTTTTTCATGGATTCCCTCCCGGCGTTGTTTAAGCCCCCCGGCGGGCGGCGCCCCTGCCTCGTGTCCTCTCCGGGAGCACGTTCATTCTATCCGGTTTCCGGCGGCAAATCCATGGAGGATGGCCACCCGGGAATCTGTTGCTGCGCATCCACCGGAAGAGGCTGTATACTGGCCGTTCCGCGTTTGGTTGTTCGAGGTCGGTCGACCACTTGAAGGCAGATCAATGACCAAATACACCACCGGCATCTTCTATCATCCTTCCTTTTCCCGGCGCAGTTATTTGACGGTTGGGACGCGGCTGGCCGGTTTCCCCACGGCTCTGGACAAGATATTAAAGAGCGATAAAGTCAAGTTGTACGAACCGGGGCCCATCCCGAAAGAATTGCTGCTGAAGGTCCACACCCCGGATCTGATAGAAGGAGTGAAAGGAGATCCCCTTTGCTCGACCGCCTGGCATTCGGCGGGCGGCGTGGTGCTGGCGGGTGAAAAAATCGCCGAAGGCGAAAACACCAATGCCTTTGCCTTCATCGGCGCCGGCGGGCACCATTCGGGGCGGAATTTCTTCGGTGGCTACTGCTGCTTCAACGATGTCGCTCTTTGCATTCTCAACCTTCGGGAGAAACATGGGCTCAAACGGTTTGCCGTCCTGGATACCGACGCCCACCACGGCGACGGCACCCGCGAACTTTTTCAAGACGATCCCGATATCCTCCATGTCTGCCTCTGCGGCATGAATTACGAATCCCCGGATGGCACGAAAGTGGACGTGTCGTACGCCAACCCCTCGGGGAGCCGGTGGGCCGGGCGGCCCGTGAACGAGGTATATTTCGACCTGGTGGCGCAGCACTTCCCCCCCCGGGTCGCCCGATTCAAGCCCGATTTTATTTTCTGGTATTTCGGTTTCGACACCCACCAGGGCGACTATGGCGACATCGGCCTTACCGGGCCTTGCTACTGGAACATCGCTCTCCTGATGCGGGAACTGGCGGAGAAGACCTGCGGCGGAAAGTTGGAGGTGGTCCTGGGCGGTGGTTCCCAGACCCGGCTGGCTACCTATCTGATACCGCCGATCATCGAAACGTTGGCCGGGTCACCCGGGGAGAGGCCATGAACTCACAGGTCACAGCAACTCCCGCACTTTTTTAAGCAAGGCGATATTGTGCGAGTGCCCCGTCATGTGAGCGACCACCTTCGCCTGCAAACGGCGGCCGAGAAGATACAGGTCACCAATTGCGTCCAGGATCTTGTGACGCACCGGCTCATCCGGGAACCGAAGGGCGTCATTGATCGGTCCCTCCTCACCAAAGAGAACAACGTTGTCGAAGCGGCCACCGAGAGCGAACCCTTGTCGTTGCAACAGCCCGATGTCTCTTACGAACCCAAAGGTTCGCGCCGGAGCGATCTCCTTTCGATAGGTCGAAGGGTCGTCGAGACGGAAGACGAAGCGTTGCTTGCCGACCGGGGCCGGGTATTCGAGCGTGTAGTCGATTTCAAAAGAATCGCACGGCTCAAGCCGGATTGACGCTTTGCCCGCCTCGATATGAACAGGCTC
>CAYILU010000079.1:0-7089 GCA_964364235.1 uncultured bacterium
TCGTCCTTCTGGCGTTTGGGGCGTGGCGGCTTTCCCGCGAGATCCCCGACCGTCTGCGCATGGCGGAGGAGGCGATCCGGGAGGAGGCTGCGAGGTACGGTCTCCAGGTTTCTTTCCGGAACCTGAAGTTTCATCTTCTTTACCCGCGTGTCTCGCTGGACGATCTAGAACTCCGTGACACGCGCGCGGGTCTTCGGCTTTTATGGGCCGGGGGCGCCGAAATTTCTCTTTCGCCCGGCCGCCTGCTCTCCGGGGAGTCGCCGGTCTCCCGCATCCGCATCCGGAATTTCACCCTTCAACTCGAAGAGGCGAACCGCCCCCTGTTCGACAGGCTCCGCGCCGGGAAGCAACAGGGGGCGATGCCGGAAATTCTTCTCCTTGGGGGAACCGTCCGCATCGGGCCGCTCGGACCGGTGAAGCGGTGGGAGGCGAAGATCCCCGAGCTGCGCCTCCGGGAGGTCAAGTTCCTGGGGACCCGGATCACCCTGAAGGCGGAGGAGGCCACCGGAGAAGTGGTTCTCCCGGAGACGGGGGCCGGGAGCTGGCCCTTCCGGACGCTGGAGGCGGACCTGTTTCACCATGAAGGGGCGATCCGCGTCCGAAGGCTCCGCGCGTCGGGTCCGTCCGCCACCCTGAGGCTGTCGGGTCTCGTGGAGCCGGAGCGGCGTTCCGGAGACGTCAAACTGTCCGGGGAGGTCGACCTTGCCCGCTGGATCTCGTCGGGCGCGCCGGGCTCTCTCTGGGTCGGGCGGTTCGCTACGATCGGGAACGTGGATTTTTCCGCCTCCCTGGAAGGGACGCTGGAAAATCCCGGCGGCTCGGGGAAATTCCTGCTGCGCAACGGCCGGCTCCGGGGGGGTACGGCGGCGGAGGCGGAGCTTGAGGCGTCCGTCGAAAAACGGAAAATCCGGATGGATTCCCTGAAGGGAAGGATGTGGGGGGGGGTCCTCGAGGGAAGCGGCTCCTGCGATCCGGGTTCGGGGCGCGTGGAGGGGAAACTCTCCCTGAGCCGGGTGGCTTTCGGAGCGGCGCCCTGGAAGGAATGGGGCCTCGCCTGGCGTCCCGCCGGCACGGGGGACGCGGAGATCGTTCTTTCCGGGGGCAGGGATCGGCTCCACGGGGTTCTCTCCTTGAGGAACCCGGCGGGACTGGAACGGGCGGTTGGGGGCAAGGGAGCCGGCGAGACGATCAGGCTCCCGTTTTCCGCGAAGGTGACCGGGGACTATTTCCCAAGCGGCAAGCTGTCGTTTGCGGAGTTCCGGGTCCGGGCCGGGGAAGCGGAATTGTCGGGGGGAGGGGAGATCGCCCTTCCCGCAAGGCATCTCCGGTTGAACGGGGAGCTTTCCGTACCCGGGGGGAAGGCCTCGGAATACGGGTGGGACACCCCGATTTCCTGGGGGAGCGTTTCCGGCGAATGGAAGATCGACGGCCCCGCCGACCGGCCCCATGTCGCGGTTCGGCTGGAGGCGCAGGAGCTCTCCGCCCGTGGTCTTCCCCCCGTTCCCCTGGTGGTGAAGCTGGACGGGAACCCCGCCGACGCCGTTCACTTCGTGGCGGACATCCCCGCGAACATCGCCAAGGCGACGGCGACAGGCACCTTTACCGGGCCCTTGTCCGGGAAACCCTTCCTGGTCGAGGCCACGCTGGCGGCGCGCGAAATCGATTTCTCCGAGGGGGGTCGGTGGCTCACGGCCGTTATGACCTCCCTGGGGAAGGATCCCGCGGGGGCGGCGCGCTACACCGCCGGGCTTGCCGGGTCGGGGAACGGCGACCTCCAGGTCTCTATCGGAAAAGGGGCATATTCGATTACGGGGGCGCTGCATTCAGGCGAACTTCGGCTCGCGGGGTTCAGGGTACGCGACGTTTCGGCGGAAGGGGGATGGAGCCGGTCGGGGACCGGGGAGTCCTGGAAGGGCCGCGCGGAGGGGAAGGTGGCGGAGGAGGGGGAATTCCGCCTGACGGGTGAAGGACAGGACGGCACCGCGATCGTTTCCGGGGCGATCGACCGGTTCGACCTCGGAAAGGCGATCTCCGTTTTCGCGTCCGGGATCCGGCTTCGGGTCCAGGGAACCGCCGGGCTCCGGTTCGCTTCACGATACACGGGGCGGGAGTGGGAGCTCGATTCCTTTTCCGCTTCCGTGCCAAGGTTGTCGGTCGACAACGTGGCCTGGGAAGGAGTGTCCGCGGAGGGCTCCCTTGGCTTGTCCTCGGGCCGGTTCGTTGTCACCTCCCGGTCGCCGGGGATGAGTCTGAACGCGGAGGTCGGCAGGGGCGGGGAATGGCCGGTGAGCTTCGCCTTTTCCGCCAGCGACGTTCCCACGGGTTTCGTTCTCTCCGCCGCCGGGCAGCCGGGTGTCGTCTCGAGAGGAAAATGGAATGCGGGAGCGGAGGGGGTGTTGAAAGCCGCGATGCTGCTCTCGGAGAAAACGTTCCCCCCGGAGGCGGTCTCCACACTGCGCTTTTCGGTGTCGGCGGCGGCGCCGTCGGTTTCCGGGCTGGATTTCGGGGAACTTCGGGCGGCGGGGAGAAAAGAAGGGGACGCTCTCGTCGGGGAAATCTCCTCCCGCGCCCCGGACAGCCGTCTCGCCTTTTCCTTGACCCTGCGGGAGCCGTTCGGTTTCCGCCTGGAGGGGCCCCTGTCCTTCGGGACGGCCAACGGGAAGGTCAAGGAGGAACGGAAGGCGAAGTTTTTCCTCAGCGGGCGCGCCGAGATCGCCGGCGCGCTCCGCGCCCTCTCGAGCACGACCGGCGTCCTCCTGGTTAACCAGTTCGTCTACAAGGAGGGGGGATTCGATCTGTCCGGCAAGGAGATCTCCGCCCGGCTCCTGCCCGAGGGGATCCGCTGGGAGGGAGGCACCCTTCTGGCGGCGGGGAACCCCCTCCATGTTTCGGGGAAGGCCTCCTGGAAGGGGGATCTGGATTTGCACCTCGACGGGAGCGCCCCCGCGGCGGCCATCCGCCTCCTCACCGACGTGTTCGACCGCCTGGACGGCGCCATGCGGCTCGATCTCCGGCTGACCGGAAAGTGGGACGACCCCACCTTGGTGGGCACGGGGCGACTCGAGGGGGGGACCTTTTCCTTCCGCGGCTACGCTCAACTTTTCGAGGAGATGCGCGTGGACGCGATCATCAGCAGGGAAAAGATCATCTTCGAGCATTTCGAGGGGAGGAGCGGCGGCGGGTTCCTCGACGGGAGGGGAGAGCTTCCGCTCCGATTCGACGCCCACCAGCGCCTCTTTTTCACCGTGGACTTCTTCGACATGCGGTTCCCCTACCCGGACGATTTACGCCCCGTTTTGCAGGGACACGTGGAGCTCCTTGGGCCTTACGACGACTTTCTCGTGACGGGGGAGGTGGAGGTGCAGGCCGCCCGCTACACCAAGACGCTGCGCCCCGAGAAGGCGCCGATCGATTTCCGAAAGCGCCTGGCGGACGTCACCGCCCGAAAGGAGAAGCCCGATTTTCGCGTCCGGCTGGATGTGGACGGGGTCGCGGACGGGACGATCCGGATCAAGAACAACCTCGCGGACGCCGTGGCGAAGGGGGAGTTCAAGGTCGTCGGGGACGCGAGCCGTGTCATCGTCCTGGGGGCCTTCGACGTCATCGATGGGTTTGTCGAATACCAGGGGAACCGCTACGAGCTCAAACGGGTCAGCGTGGACTTCCAGGACCCGCGGCGGAACAACCCGAGGCTGGACGCCCGCGCGGAAACGAAGAAGGGAAACGTGACGGTCCTGGTCAGCGTGACGGGGACGCTCGAAAAATACGAAGTGGACCTGACGTCGGACCCCCCCTTGAGCAAAAACGACATCGTGAGCCTGCTGTCGCTCGGCGTCACAACGCAGGCGCTGGCCGGCTCCGAGGGGACGGTGTCCGCCGCCGCCGCGTCGTCCATCGTGCTCGGGCCGTACAAGGGACAGGTGGAGGAGGGGATCCGGGGGATCGTGAGCCTGGACAAGTTCGCGATCGAGCCGTCGTTCTCCACTTCGAACAAGTCCTTCGAGCCGAAGTTCATCGTGGGCAAGTCCTTCGGTGACCGGCTCTCGGTCTTGGTCTCCACGAGCGTGGGCACGACCTCGGAGAGCAGCGCGATCGCGGAGTACAAGCTCCTCGAGAACGTTTTCCTGCAAGGGGCCTGGGAAAGCGCGACGACGACCCGGGAAGGCGACCTGGGGGCCGACATCAAGGTTCGCTACCGGTATCGCCAATTCAAGGATTTCCTGCGTGGCCGTGACTAGCCTTAGCCCTAGGCGCGCCCTGGCGTCGGCGGCGGGGTTGGTCCTCCTGGCCTGGCCCCTGAGCGGTCCGGCCGGAGAGGCCAGGCCGGGGGAATCGCCCCCCGTCGTCTCCTCGGTGAGCTTCCAGGTCGCCTCCCCCTATCTCCTCTCCTACGGGGAGGTTGCAAACCTCGTCAAGATCCGTCCCGGGGATCCCCTGACGATGGCGGCCGTGCGGGATTCCATCCAGGTACTTTACGCCAAGTCCGTCTTCCGGGAGGTGGCCGCCTACGCGCGGGAGGACGCGGGGAAAACCGAGGTCATGTTCTCCCTTCACCCCTACCCCGTGGTCAGCGACGTCGAGGTGAGGGGGCAGAAGAACGTGTCCGCCGCACAGGTCCTTTCGGCCTCCCGCATCCGGCGCGGCACCTCCCTGGAGGAGCGCGATTTCCGCGAAGCCGAGGAGGCTGTGAGAAAGGCGCTGGAGAAGAAAGGGTTCACCGGGGCGACGGCCTCCATCTCGGTTTCCTGCAGCGTCGACAGCGGAGCGGGGAAGGTGCGCATCGACGTTGCGGAAGGCGCTCCCGCGGTCGTGCGCAGCGTCGATCTGCCCGGGGCGTCGTTCTTCCCCCGGGAAAGGCTGATGGAGATTCTGGGGGTGTCCGCCGATACCCCCTTCGATTACCGGAGGTGGGAGGAGGGGATCCGGAAACTCCGCGTCGCCTACAAGAGAGCGGGGTTTCTCATGGTTCATATCGCCGAGGCGGACGTCGCCTGCGAGGGCGGTGTGGGGCTGTGCCTGGTCGCCCGTGTCGAAGAGGGACCCAGGTACGAAGTGCTTTGGGAAGGGCCGAGCCGTTTTTCCGTCGCGAAACTTGAGACGGCGTCGGGAATATACGGTAAGGAGGAAACGACCGAGGGGAGTCTCGTGCACGACCTGCGCGAACGGCTGCTGGCCTTCTGCCGGGATCGCGACCACCTCCGGGCCGAGGTGATCGTCGACGTGGAGGAGAAGCCCGGCGCCCCGCGCCGGTTGAGGATCGCGGTGCGGGAGGGGAAGGCCGGCTATTTGAAAGAAGTCCGGTTCGAGGGAAACGCGAGCATTCCCGCCAGGCAGCTCCGGAAGCAGATGACGACCGAGGAACGGGGGACCTTCTCCCTTCTCACCGGGTCCGGAAAGATGCGGGAGGAGGACTGGAACGACGATTTGAGCGCCCTGGTCGGGCTCTACCAGAAGGAGGGGTTCGTCCACGCGCGCATCCCTTCCGTCGACACCGTGTGGGACGAGCGCGGCGATGCCACGCAGACGATCCACATCGAGGAAGGGATTCGCTACCGCCTGCGGGAGATCCGGTTTCGCGGCAACGACCACTTCCTGCGGGAGGAGCTCATGGTCCACGTGCGCAACCGCGAGGGGAGGTTCGTCGACTACGTGGGACTGGAGCGCGACCAGGAGGCGATCGGCGTCCATTACCGGAACGCGGGGTACCTGGACGTCAACCTGCAGAGCCGGCTCGAGTTCGACGAGGGGAAGGACACGACCGTCGTGCGGTTCGATATCGAGGAGGGACCCCGGTACCTCCTGGGGAAGGTCATCGTCCGCGGGGACCAGTTTACCGACCCCGTCGTGATCCTGAGGGAGGTCGGCATTACCGGGGGCTCTCCGGCCGGGGAAAGCGACCTGCTGAAATTCCAGCAGGCGGTCTTCGGCACCGGTTTGTACAAGAGCGTCAGGGTCCAGAGGGTGAAGCATCCGTCCGAGGGGGTCCTGGACCTGATCGTCGAGGTCGAGGAGACGCTTTTCTTCGAGGTCGAGTACGGGGCGGGATACGGCACCGACACGGGGGTCCGGGGGTTCGTCGGCCTCAAGCACAGGAACCTCGACGCGAAGGGGCGGAATTTCTCCGCCCGCTTGTCCGCGAGCCGGAAGGAACAGAAGTACCTCTGGGCCGTGCGCGAGCCCTGGATCTTCGGGAACCGGTGGAAATGGGAAGGGGGCCTCACCGGCTACTACCAGGAAGCGGTGCGGGAGAGCTTCAGCCTGAGGAAAGCAAGCATCGTGGCGAGCATCAACCAGACCTTCTTCGACCGGTCTTCCCTTTCCCTGCAGTACGATGTTTCGAGGGACCACGTGTTCGACGTGAAGCCGGGGGCCATCCTTTCCCCGGAGGACCAGGGCACCGCCAACATCGCGGCGGCCCGGGGGCTTTTCGTCCTCGATTTCCGCGACGACCCCTTCAACCCGCGCCGCGGGTCGTTCAACTCCGGCTCGGCGGAGCTGGCCTCCTACTACTTCGGATCCGAGGTGGACTACTACAAGGTCGCCGGCCAGTCCAGCTGGTATTTCCCCGTGTTTCGGAGGAACACGTTCGTTCTGTCCGGGCGGGCGGGATACGTGCGTCCCTTGAGGGAAACGAAGGAGGTGCCGATCCAGAAGCGCTTCTTCCTCGGCGGGCGGACGACGGTCCGCGGATTCAAGGAGGAGTCCCTGGGTCCCCGTGCGGCCGACGGGACGCCGACCGGCGGGAATTACATGATGAACCTCAACACGGAACTCCGCGTTCCCCTGCAGTACGGATTCAATGTGGCGGTGTTCGTCGACGCGGGGAGCGTCTGGATCCACGGGGTCCCCGGCAGCGGCTTCGATCTCCGGAAGGCGTCGGGGCTGGGTCTGCGGTATGTCACGCCCATCGGTCCGATCAGCCTGGATTATGCGTGGAAGCTCGACCGCCGGGAGGGGGAATCCGCGTCGGAGTGGCACTTCACGATCGGGGCGGTTTTCTGATGCCCTCCCCGGCGTGTTACGCGAGCGCCGGTACCGGTTCCTTGCGGATCACGCGGGTCTTTGCGATGAGGTCGCCGAGCCGCTGCC
>CAYILU010000080.1:0-7050 GCA_964364235.1 uncultured bacterium
GGGAAGAGGGTGACGTTGGGGCGGATGGGGATCTGCGCGGCCTCGCGCAGGAGTTCTTCGCCGTCCTGCCGGGTGTTGGCGGTCACGCTCCGGACGTTCTTCTCGTGAAAGAGACACTCCTCGTACTTCATCGAGGGGATGTCGCTCATGTGGATGCCGGCCAGCGACAGCGTCCCCCCTTTTTTCAGCGCGCGCAGCGCAGGCGGGACCAGCTCGCCCGCGGGGGCGAAGAGGATCGCCGAATCGGCGGCCGGCATCCGGGCCGGATCCTCCCCCGCCCAGGAAGCGCCCATCCTCAACGCCAGCGCCCGGTGGTACTCCCCACGCGTGCAGACGAAAACCTCGCACCCCCGGTGCAGGGCCAGCTGGATGACGATGTGCGCCGAGGAGCCGAAGCCGTAGATGGCGAGTTTCCCCCCCCGCGGAAGTTCGGCGCGCCGCAGCGCCCGGTAGCCGATGATCCCCGCGCACAGGAGGGGGGCGGCTTCCGCGTCATGGAAAGCGGGCGGAAGGGGATAGGCGAACGCCTCCGGCGCGACCGCGTACTCCGCGAACCCGCCGTCCCGGTGATAGCCGGTGAAAAGCGGCGCCTCGCACAGGTTCTCCTTCCCCGCGGCGCAGAAGGAGCACGACCCGCAGGTCCGGCCCAGCCACGCGATTCCCACCCGCGCGCCCGCGGGGAACCGCGTCGCCCCTTCCCCGCATCGATCGACCGCCCCGACGACCTGGTGGCCGGGGATCAACGGCAGGCGGACCGGGGGAAGGTCCCCCTCGATGACGTGGAGGTCGGTGCGGCAGATGCCGCAGGCCGACACCTTGATCCGGATCTCCCCGGGGCCCGGGAGAGGGACCGGCAACACGGAGAGAGTCAGCGGCGACTCGCCGATCGGCCGGATCTCCCGGAGGAGCATCGCCTTCACAGGTGGAAGCTCGAGGGGTCGAGGATCCGGAACCCCGCCTCGCGGATCGCCTGCTTGAGCGGCACCACGTTCTGCGTGGCGACCCGGAAGAAGATGGCGCGCTTCCCCTCCTCGGGGGCCCCCGTGGTCAGCACGCTCGTGATGTTGACGTTGAACCCCTTGATGATCGTCATGATCTGCGCGAGCCCCCCCGGCCGGTCCGGGACCACGACCTCCAGGCGCGAGCTGACCTCTCCGACTCCCAGCACATCGATGAACGCCTTGAGGACGTCGGTCCGCGAAATGATCCCCGCCACCCTCCCCTGCCCGTCGACCACCGGGAGCGAGTTCACGCGGAAGTCGTGCAGCAGGACGACGGTGTCCTCCAGGGTGTCGTCGACGGTGGCCGTGACGACCTTCCGGGTCATCACCTTCTCGACCGGGGTATTCCTCAGGAGGTCTTCCGCCTCCTTCTCCGTCGCCCCGCGGAGAAGCGCCACGGAGAGCGACGCCTCCCGGACGTCCCGGTTGGAAAGGATCCCGACGAGCTTGCCGTTCCCCCCGGTCACCGGGAGCTGGTGGACGTTGTGTCCGCGCATCAGCTCGCGCGCTTCGTAAAGCGAGGCGTCTGGGGCCACCGTGACGATGTTGCGCTGCATTCTCCGGACGACGAACATGTGCGGCTCCTCCTCTCCCGGCGCTACGTTCCCAGGAGTTCCCGTATGTGGATTTCCACGGACGATGTGAGCGATTTCAGTTCGTACCCACCCTCGAGGAGGGACACGACCCTCCCCCCGCAATGGCGGTCCGCCATCTCCACGACGAAGCGGGTCATGTACCGGAACCCTTCGCCGGTAAGCTGGATGTCGGCCAGCGGGTCGTCCTTGTGGCCGTCGAACCCCGCGGAAACCAGGATGATCTCCGGCCGGAACCGGTCGACGGCGGGTCGCAGCATCTGCTCGAACGCATGCCGGTACTCGTCGTCCCCCGCGCCGGGCGACATCGGTGCGTTGAGCGTCGCACCTTCCCCCGCGCCTTTCCCGGTTTCCCACCTCCTTCCCGTCCCCGGGTAAAGGAAAGAGGGGTGCTCGTGGATGCTGAAGAAGAAGACGGAAGGGTCCTCCAGGAAGATGCTCTGCGTCCCGTTCCCATGGTGCACGTCCCAGTCC
The DNA here is from genome assembly GCA_964364235.1 of uncultured bacterium. Classification (GTDB taxonomy): domain Bacteria; phylum Desulfobacterota; class Deferrimicrobia; order Deferrimicrobiales; family Deferrimicrobiaceae; genus JAKALO01. Next base: position 2,069 of record CAYILU010000080.1, read on the forward strand.
ACGATCAGGATCCGGGAGACGCCGTGCCGCGCCTGCAGGTAGCGGGCCGCGATGGCGATGTTGTTCAGCAGGCAGAACCCCATCCCGGTGTTGCGGTCCGAGTGGTGCCCGGGGGGCCGCAACGCGCAGAACGCCCGGCGGACCTTGCCGGTGAAAACCGCCTCCGCGCCCGCCATGGCGCCGGCGGCCGATAGAAAGGCGATCGCGTAGGAGTTCCGGCAGAGGTAGGTGTCCCCGGCGTCCAGGGTCAGGTCGCCGCGCCGGCACGCCAACTCGAGCCGTTGCAGGTATTCGGGGGCGTGGACGCGGAAGATGTCCCCGTTCTCCGTGTACGCCGGGGTGAGGGGGACCATCTTCTCCATCAGGCCCGTTGCCTGGAGATGCTCCGTGATCGCCGTGAGACGGGCGGGCGATTCGGGGTGGTCGAAAGGAGACTCGTGCAGAAGGTAGTCGGGATGATAGACGAAGGCGACTCGGTTCATCGGCTCTCCCAGCGGATTTTCTCACTATAGCAGAATCGGATATAGTGAAGGACATGGAGACACACTGGCTGTGGGCGCTGGCGGCGCTGGCCCTCTCCGTGGCCGCAGCAGCCGCGGGCGCCATCCGGACCTCCCTGATCATCCTGGGGGAGGAGAGGCTGTCGGAGGAGAACGCCCGCGGAGACCGGAAAGCGGGACTGCTGCTCGCCGCGATCCGCGATCCGGCGGTTCGCCATCCCTTTTCCCTCTGGGCCGCCTCGGCGGTGCTGAAGGCGGCGTCCGCGATTCTGGCGGGCGTGGCGGCGCTCTCCTTCGCCCTGCGGGTAAGGGGGTGGGGGGGTCTTCCCGCGGGGGCGGCCTGGACCGCGGTCTTCCTGGTTTTCCTCTATTACCTGGAGAACGTTTCGAGCAGCGCGGCGATGGAGAGCCCCCGGCGGATTCTCCGGTGGGGGAGGCTCAGCCTGGCGGTCCTGCGCCTGGCGGTCTTTCCGGCCCGCGTTTTCGACCGGCTGGGCCGGCTTCTTTTCGGGGAGCGCTACTCCCCCGAGGCGCTGATGGACATCCGGTTCGGTTCGGAGGAGGGGATCCTCGACGTCATCGAGGAGGGGGCGGAGCACGGAACGATCGACCCCACCGAAGAGAAGATGATCGAGGGAGTCCTTCGGTTCGGCGAGATGACCGTGTCCGAGGGGATGACCCCCCGGGGCGAGGTGGTGTTCCTCAGGGAGGGGATGCCGCGTGACGAGGTGGCCGGGATCGTCGGGGAGTCCGGTTTTTCCCGCTACCCGGTCCTGTCCGCCGGCGGGGAGGGACTGGTGGGGATCCTCTCCTCGCGAAATCTCTTCCGGCAGCCCGGGGAGGCGCGCTGGGAGAGCCATCTCGAAAAGCCCGTCTACGTCCCGGAGTCGCTGAAGGTGTCGGACCTGCTGCGCAGGTTCCAGCGGACGGGGGTGCACATGGCGGTGGTGATCGACGAGCACGGGAAACTGTGCGGCGTGATCACGGTCCACGACCTGCTGGAGCGGATCGTCGGGAGGCTCGCTGATGGGGAAGAGGCCGCTTCGGTCCCCGAGTGGGAGAAGGACGGAGCGCTTTCCGTCCCCGCCGCGACGCCGGTCCGGGTGCTCCGCGAAGAGTACGGCATCGATCTCCCGATGAGCACCGTTTACGAGACGGCCGGGGGGTTCGTGATGGACCACCTCCAGGAGATCCCGGAGGGGACGATCACCTTCCTCACCCACGGGTACCGGATCACGGTCGTGGAGACCGGGCGGTACCGCATCCGGCGGCTCCGGATCGAGAAAAGCGCTGCTACCGGAACGTCGTGATCTCCTCCGGGGGCTTCCGGGGGGGCTTGGGGGGAGGGGAGTCCGGCTTCCCCACGGCGATCACCGCGAGGAGCTCCTCGGGGTACCGGATGGAAAGCGCCGACTCCAGCTCCGGCTTCGCGATCAGCAAACCCGTCAGCCAGCACGTCCCGTAACCCAGCGCGTGGGCCGCCAGGAGGAACTGGGTGACCGAGGCCGACACGCTCTGCAACGCAGCGTTGACCTGGAACCGCCGGATCTTGTGGCGTTCGGGGTCCTTTTCGCGGAGGAAGCGGTCGGTCGCGGACTCGTAGGGGCTCCCGATGACGCAGACCGCCGCAGGCGCGGCCCAGAACAGGTTGTGGTTGTTGACTTTCTCAGGCGCGATCTTGACCCCCGTAGTGCGGGAGACGATCTCGTCCACGATCCCCTTCATCCGCGTGAGGAGGGCCTTGTCCTCGACGGTGATGAACCGAACGTTCTGGGCGTTCCCCGCCGACGGCGCCCACGATGCCGCCTCCACCATCTTGAGGATGGCCGCCCTGGGGACCGGGTCCATCCGGAACTTCCGGACGCTCCGCCTCTCCTTCATCGCCACGAATACATCCATCCCTTCCTCCTTCATCTACGGGATCAGGAGCATCAGCTCCGCGCCCTTCTCACTCTCGCTCATCTTGAGCAGGATGCGCTCCGGCGGGATTTTCGCGCCGTTGACGAGGGAGTCCCGGATCTCCTCCCCAAGCTTCTTCCCCCCGGCGGACAAGAGAACGGAAGATGTGGGGAACTCCGCCGCGGCTTTCCCCACCTCCTCGACGACCTTTTTGCCGGCGTCGGACAGGGAGGCTTTCCCCTTCGCGAAGAGGACCTTGTCGGGTATGAATACGCGCAGGGCGGGCCCGAGCGGGGTGAGCGCGATCCCGGCGGAGATCTTTCCGATGGCCTCCGCGAGCGCCGTGAAGCGGTCGTCCCGCCGCTTCTCCTCCTGCTTGCGCTCTTCGGTCAGACGCTCCACGCGACCGAGCAGGATGTCGCGCTCCCGTTTGACGGCATCGCTCTCGCCCGGCTTTTCGATGCTCCGGCGCAGCTCCGCGAGCTCGGTTTCCCGGGCGGCGGCCTCCTTCCGGAGGTTTTCCAGGGAAAGCTCGCAGTCCTGCGCCTTCGCGCCGAGGTCCTGGATACGCTTCCCGGTGGCCTTCTCCTTCTCCAGCAGCTCGTTGATGAACTGTTCCCGGGTGATGCGGGTCCCCTCGTAGTTTTTCCGGGCCGCGGCGAGCTCTTCGCTCACCCGCCGGATCTCCTCCTCCTGGTTGCGGACCCGGGCCGAAAGCGACGCGCCGGCCTCTTTCTCGTCGGCGAGCTGTTTATTCAGCGCCTCGTTCCTTGACTCCAGGACGGTCTTCTCCTTGCTGGCCGCGGCAAACGCGTCGCGCAGGGTGTCGGCCTCCCGGGTCTTCATCTCGTACCTGGAGCTGGTGACCATGCAGCCGCCCGCCGCAAGGCAGGCAAGAACGATCGTGACGGCCGACCGCAATCTCTTCACGCGCAATGGTTTCCTCCGGAATACGGCTTGGTGGTCGAAAGCATTAAACATTTTACTTTCCCCTCCCTTTTTTATAAAGTTGAAAACAAAAGGGAAGGGCGGTCCGACGTGGGTGGTTCCCAGAAGGAACTCCTTGAGACGTTCCTGAGGCTCGGATACATCTCGTCCGACGCGGTCCATGCCTTGAAAGTGCGCGCCGCGAAACAGGGAATCTCTCCCATCGAGGCGGCGCTCCTCGATAACCTGCTCGATTCCGACGCAAAAGGCTGGCTGCTCGCGGAGTCGCTGGGGATCCCCTGGCTGGAGATCAATCCCGAAACCGTCCCCCTGTACCTGGGGGAGGTCCTTCCGGAGTCCCTCGCCAGGGAGAATCTCGTCGCGCCCATTTCCCGGGAGAACGAGCGCCTGACCCTGGCCGTCGTCGACCCGTTCCGCCACGAGGTGTTCTCCGCCATCCGGGCGATGACCGGGTTGGGGATCCGGATCGTCATCTGCCCGCGCCGCACCATCGCGGCGATCCTCTCCCGTTTCTATCCCGACCTGCTCCATCTCTCCCCTGGGGATCTCTCCGAGGGGCTGATTCCCGCCGGGGAGGCGGAAAAATGGATCACCCATGGAGGCGCGCGCCGGGTGGTGGAGAAGGTGCTCCTCCACGCAGCGGCGACGGGGCTTGAGAGCGTCCGGCTGTTTTCTGCGGGTCGGAGGGCTGTGCTCGCGGGCAGCGGCAGGGCGGGGACTTCGGATCTTCTGTCCTTTCCGTTGCGGGTTCGCCGGCTGCTCCTCGATGCCTTCGCGGACCTGGCGGGTGCTTCGGCACCCCCCGGGGCGCCGTCCGAGACCGTCTTCCAGCTGGAATCCGCCGCGGGCATCACCGCCTTTTCTCTCTGCTTCGTGCAGGGCCTCTCCGGCCCCGAGGCGATCGTCAAGATGCTGCCCGACCAGAGGTTCGCACCCACCCTGGATTCCGTCGGCCTGAACCCGGAGCAGATCGAGATCACGCGAAAGGTGCTCGCGAAGAGGGGCGGTCTCTATCTCCTGTCCTCGCCCGGCCCGGAGGGGATGGCGACGACCCTCTTCACGCTGCTAAGGGAGATCCACCGGCCGGGAACCCGGGTGGTCACCGTCGAGGAGCAGTTCCGGCTCCGGAACGAGGGATACATCCAGCTGGAGCGCAGGGATGTCGCGAGGCAGTTCTCCGGGAAGTGGACGCGCCTGGCCGAGTCGCTGGAGCCGGACGCGCTGTTGATCGAGAACGTCTCCGACCCGGCCGATTTCTCCGACCTGATCCACCTCGCCCAGGGCGGGACCACCATTTTGTGCGGCATCCGCAGGTTCAACTTCGACCGGACCCTGCGGACCCTGCTCTCCCTGGACGTCGATCCCTTCATCCTGGCCCGCGTCGTGCGGATGGTGATGCACCAGCGCCTCGTCAACCTCCTTTGCCAGGAGTGCCGCCGCCCGGTGCCCGCCAAACCCTCCCTCCGGATGGTGGGGGAGAGGTACCGCGAGCAGCTGGAAAAGATCGTCGAGGAGGCCTCGTTCTACGTGCCCACCGGCTGCGACCGCTGCAAGGGAACGGGGTATTCGGGGAAGATGGCGCTCGTGGAGCTTCTGCCCTTCACGCCGGGCGTGGAGAACCTGGTGTCCTCCGAG
>CAYILU010000081.1:0-1137 GCA_964364235.1 uncultured bacterium
CGACGTAGTGTAAACTACGCCTGCGGTGCCCGAAGTTCGTGCGCCTTGTATCCACACCCGTCTCCACCGCCTCGCTACGGAGCCCGGTGAGAAATGCGGGCCAGACTCCTCGATTACCCGCTCCCCAGGGACCTGATCGCCCAGCACCCGGCCGAGAGGAGGAGGGGTTCCCGCCTGATGGCGGTCTGCAGGGGGACGGGGGAGATCGCGCACCTGCGGTTCCCGGACCTCCCGGGGCTATTGCGCAAGGGCGACCTCCTCGTGCTGAACGACACCAAGGTGATCCGCGGGCGCCTGCGTGTCCGGAAGGAGACCGGCGCGGCGGTCGAGATCTTCCTCCTGTCGCCGATGGCCCGCGGTGAGGCGGGGGGGGAGACCTGGGAAGCGCTGGCCAGGCCGTCGAAGCGGTTGAGGGAAGGGATGTCCTTCCGGGTGGGGGAGGAGCTCCGGGCGACGCTCCTGCGCCGCCTGGGGGAGGGGCGGTGGTCGGTGCGACTCGAGGCCGGGGGGCCGGTCCACGAGGCGCTCGAGCGCGAGGGGGAGATCCCCCTTCCTCCATACATCCTACGGGCGCCGGGGGACCCGTCCATTTCGGACGACGCGGTCCGGTACCAGACCGTGTACGCGGCGAGCCCGGGCTCCGTCGCCGCCCCCACGGCGGGCCTGCACTTCGACCCGGAGATGGTGGACCAGCTCGGACGCGCGGGCGTCTCGACCGCCAGGCTCACCCTGTCGATCGGGTACGGGACCTTTTCCCCGATCCGCACCGGCGAGGTGGAGGAGCACGAGATCCACCCGGAGGAGTATTCCCTGGGGGAGGAGACCTCGGCCGCCGTCGATGCGGCAAGGCGCCGCGGGGGCAGGGTCGTCGCGGTGGGCACCACGAGCGTGCGGACCCTGGAGACGTGCGCGGCGACGGACGGGCGCGTCGCCCCCGCCGCGGGGACGACGCGTCTTTTCATCACCCCCGGGCACCGGTTCCGGGCCGTGGACGCCCTGCTGACCAATTTCCACCTTCCGCGGTCGAGCCTGCTGGCGCTCGTGATGGCCTTCGGCGGGGTGGAGCTCGTCCGGGAGGCCTACCGGCGGGCCGTGGCGGACCGGTACCGGTTCGCAAGCTTCGGGGACGCGATGTTC
>CAYILU010000081.1:1237-7029 GCA_964364235.1 uncultured bacterium
GCGACCCGGGCAGCGCGGCCCGGGCGGGGATGATGACGACGGAGCACGGCTCCTTTCCCACCCCGGCGTTCATGCCTGTGGGGACGGCGGCCACGGTCAAGGGCGTCTGGCCCGACCACCTGAAGGAGATGGGGTACGGGTGCGTCCTCTCCAACACCTACCACCTCTACCTTCGTCCGGGCCACGAGCGCATACGGAAGCTGGGGGGCCTCCACCGGTTCATGGGGTGGGACCGGTCGATCCTGACCGACAGCGGTGGGTACCAGGTGTTCTCCCTGGGCTCAATGCGGAAGGTCGAGGACGAGGCGGTGACCTTCCGCTCGCACATCGACGGCTCGCTCCACGCGCTCTCGCCGGAGCTGGCCGTCGAGGCGCAGGAGGCGATGGGGTCGGACATCCGGATGGCCCTGGACGAATGCGTGGAGTATCCCGCCGGGCGCCGCGAGGTGGAGGAGGCGGTCCGGCGGACGACCGGCTGGGCGCGCAGGAGCCTTGCCGCGAGCCGCCGCGCGGAAGGGGGGCTGTTCGGGATCGTCCAGGGGGGGATGTTCCCGGACCTGCGGAGGCGGAGCGCGGAGGAGTTGTGCTCCCTCGATTTCCCGGGGTACGCGATCGGCGGCGTGAGCGTCGGGGAGGGGACGGGGCTCCAGCGGGAGACGGTGGCCCTGACCGCGCCGCTGCTCCCCCGGGAAAAGCCCAGGTACCTGATGGGGGTAGGGACCCCGGCCGACATCCTGTTCGCCGTCTCGTGCGGTGTCGACCTGTTCGACTGCGTGCTCCCGACCCGAAACGCGCGCAACGGCATGCTCTTCACCTCGGCGGGGCCGGTGTCGATCAAGCAGGCGCGGTACGCGGAAGACCCGTCCCCCGCCGATGAAAATTGCGGCTGCCCGACCTGCCGCTCCTTCTCGAGGGCCTACCTGCGCCATCTCTACCTCCGGAAAGAGATCCTGTCCTCCATGCTCCTGACCGCGCACAACCTCCACTTCTACGGTCGATTGATGGAGAGGATCCGGGGGGCAATTAGGGTTGGAAATTTCGGGGAATTTATGAAAGAATCACCCGGTTCAAGGGTTGACTAGCCCAAAACGGAGGACAAGATGATGTTTTTCGGCGGTGTCGCATACGCAATGGGGTCCAAAGGCATTGGAGGGGGAGGCGGCGGGCTCGAAGTTCTGGCTCTGCCCCTGCTCTTTTTCGGGATCTTCTACCTCCTGGTCTTTCGCCCCCAGCAGAAGCAGGCGAAGAAGCTGCGCGAATTCCTGCAGAACCTCAAGGTCGGGGACCGGGTGGTCACGAGCGGGGGGATCCACGGGGAGATCACGGGGCTGACCGACACGACGGTCACCCTGGAGATCGCCGACCGGGTGCGCGTCAAGGTGACCCGTGCCGCGGTGACGGGAAAGAGCCAGGATGCGGCGGCCCTGGAAGCCAAGACGGCCAAGGGTTAGGGCCGTAAGGAAAAATCGAAGGCGCTGAAAGGAGCGTTTCAGGGGACATGTGGAAGAGCATCCAGTGGAGGGCCACGCTGATCGCCGTTCTCACGGCGGTCTCCATCGTGGTGGTGCTGCCGAGTGTGAGCGATATCCTGCCGGACGCCTGGAACAGGAAGATGCCGAAGATCCACCTGGGCCTGGACCTCCAGGGAGGGGTCTTCCTGCGTCTGGCCGTCGAGATAGACAAGGCGATCGAAAACACCACGCTCCGGTACGCGGACGACGCGCGTTCGATCTGCCGGGAGAAGGGGATCCCGGTGCTGGGCTGGCAGAAGGAGGGGCAGGACGGATTCTCCCTCAAGTTCCCACCGGGAGACTTCGCGGGGAGGGCCGTGAGCCTGTTGAAGGACGAGATCCCTTCCCTTGACGTCTCACTCGGCGAAACCAGGGCGGAGGGCGCGAGCGTCACGGGGCGGATGAAGCCGGCCGAGATCCTCGCGATCCGGAACAACGCCGTGGTGCAGGGCGTGGAGACGATCCGGAACCGGATCGACCAGTTCGGGGTGCGCGAGCCCCAGATCGTGGCGGAGGGCGAGGACCGGATCGTCGTCCAGCTCCCGGGGGTCAAGGACCAGCAGCGGGCCATCGAGCTGGTGGGGAAGACCGCGCTTCTCGAGTTCAAGCTGGTCGACGAGGGGTCGAGCATCGAGGACGCGCTCAAGGGGGCGGTCCCCGAGGACGACGAGATCCTCTACCAGAGGTCCGTCGACCTGCAGACGGGCAGGGCGACCAAGACCCCGATCCTCGTCAGGAAACGCGCGCTCCTGACCGGCGACACGATCAAGACCGCAAAGGTGAACTTCGGCTCGCAGCGAGGCGGGGCCTACGTTTCCCTTTCCTTCGACCCGCGGGGGACGAAGGTCTTCGACAGGATCACGGCCGAAAACGTGAAGCGCAGGCTTGCGATCGTCCTCGACGGGACCATCTACTCGGCCCCGGTCATCCAGGAGAGGATTTCCGGCGGCGAGGCCCAGATCACGGGGGATTTCACCGCCGAGCAGGCCTCCGACCTGGCGATCGTCCTCCGCGCCGGCTCGCTGCCCGCCCCGGTCAAGGTGATCCAGAACGTCACCGTGGGCCCGTCGCTGGGGCTCGACTCGATCCAGAAGGGGCTGCGCGCGGGGATCATCGGGGCGATCCTCGTCGTGGTCTTCATGGCCGTCTACTACAAGTTCGCGGGACTGGTGGCGGACTTCGCGCTGATCTTCAACCTCCTCTTTCTCATGTCGGGGATGGCGCTCCTCGAGGCCACCCTCACACTCCCCGGCATCGCGGGGGTGATCCTGGCGATCGGGATGGCGGTCGACTCCAACGTGCTGATCTTCGAGCGCATCCGGGAGGAGATCCGGACGAAGAAGGGGGTCCGGGCCTCGATCGACGCCGGCTACGACAAGGCGTTCTGGACGGTGGTCGACTCCCATGTAACGACGCTGATCACCGCGATGATCCTGTTCCAGTTCGGGACGGGCCCGATCAAGGTGTTCGCCGTCACCCTCTCCATGGGCGTGGCGATCAACCTCTTCACGGCGCTTGTGTGCACGAAGGTCGTGTTCGACTACATCAACGCCAGGCGGCCGATGCAGGCGCTGAGCATTTAGAAGGAAGACAGGGGAAGCAAGCGGCCATGATGGAGCTCATCAAGAAAACGGACATCGATTTCATGGGGATCAGGAAGTACGCCTTCGCCTTCTCCGGCGTGCTGGTCGCCCTCGGTATTTTCGGCGTGGTCCAGATCTACCGGGGGCACGCGAACCTGGGGATCGACCTGGCGGGCGGGACTTCCATCCAGATGAAATTCCGGAATCCGGTGTCGATGGACGAGGTGCGCCGGCTGCTGGGCGGGGCGGGGCACCAGGAGGCGAGCCTGCAGGAGGTCCGCGGGGAGAACATCCTGATCATCAAGGTGGGGGCCAAGGGCAAGGAGGAGAAGATGGTCTCCGAGCAGGTGGTGAGCCTCCTCCGGCAGAAAATCCCCGATAACCCGCTCACGGTGGAGAGCGTCTCGGAGATCGGGCCCGCCATCGGGAAGAAGCTCCGGTCGGACGCGGTCCTGGCGCTCGTCGTCTCCGCCATCGCCATCATCGTCTATCTCGCCTGGCGGTTCGAGTTCAAGTTCGGCGTCGCGGCCGCGATCGCGACCTTTCATGACCTGGCGGCGCTCGTCGGCGTCTTCTACCTTCTCGGGAAGGAGATCGATCTCCTGTTCATCACCGCCCTCCTGACCATCGGGGGGTACTCCCTGACCGACACCGTCGTGGTCTTCGACCGGATCCGGGAGAACATCCGCTTGAGGAAAAAGGGCACCTTCTCCGAGACGATCAACCTCAGCGTGAACGAGGTGCTCAGCCGCACGGTGGTCACCTCCCTGACCGTGTTCATCACCTGCGTCTCGCTGCTCTTCTTCGGCGGCGTCGTCCTCAAGGAGTTCGCGCTGGCCCTCACGATCGGGGTCGTCGTCGGGACCTATTCCTCCGTCTTCGTGGCCAGCCCGATCGTCGCGGTCTGGCGCGGCGAGAAGATGGTCGAGGTGAAAAGGTAAAGGGTGGAGGTGGGAAGGACCCGACGGGAGTGGGCACTCCGGAGTCCTGACCCATCGCTCGTCCAGGAAATCCGCGCGGAGACCGGGCTCTCTCCCACCTCGGCCCGCATCCTTGCCAACAGGGGCGTGACCGCCGACGGCGGCGCCAACCGCTTCCTCCACGGGACCCTGCGGGACCTCTCGCCTCCATTCCTGATGCGGGATCTCGAAAAAGCCGCCAGGAGACTGGTCGACGCGGGCGCCCGGAACGAGCCGGTGCTCATCTACGCGGACTACGACGTCGACGGCGCGACGGGCGCCGCCTGCCTGTTCCTCTTCCTCAAGGAGATTTTTCCCGGCCTCCCGGTGCGGATCCACCAGAACCACCGGGTCACGGACGGGTACGGGCTGCGCCCCGACCGCCTGGAGGCCGCGGCGGCCTCGGGTGTCCGGCTTGTCGTGACCGTGGACTGCGGGGTCTCCGACGTCGAGGCGATCCGGAGGGCCGGTGAAATCGGAATGGAGGTGATCGTCACCGATCACCACCTCCCCGGCCCGGAGCTTCCCCCGGCTTTCGCCCTCCTCAACCCCAAGCGGCACGGATGCGGCTTCCCGGAGAAGGAGCTCGCGGGGGTGGGGGTGGTGTTCATGCTGGTGCGCGGCATCCGCCGCCTGATCCGGGGGGGCGACCCCGGTGGCAGGGACATGGAGCCGGACCTCCAACGCTACCTCGACCTCGTCGCGATGGGGACGGTCGCCGACATGGTCCCGCTCCGGGGCGACAACCGCCTCCTGGTGAGGGCGGGGATCGAGGAGATCCGCGGGAACCCCCGGGCGGGGGTCTCCGCCCTCCTGTCGGTGGCCGGCATCGCGGCGGAGACCGCAAGCGAGTCCGACCTGGGGTTCCGCATCGGGCCGCGGCTGAATGCGGCCGGCAGGGTGGGGGAATCGCGGCGCAGCTCCGATATCCTCATCACCGGGGACCGGCGCGAGGCGTTCCGTCTCGCCGCCGAGCTCAACCAGGAGAACTCCCGGAGGCAGCGGGAGGAGGAGAGGATCCTTCGTTCCGCGGAGGCGGCTCTTCTTTCGGGGCCCCCCGTATCCGGGCTGGGCGCCATCGTGCTGGCGGACCCCGACTGGCACCTCGGCGTCCTGGGGATCGTGGCCTCCAAGCTGGCGGAGCGGTTCTTCCGACCCACCATCCTCCTGCGGGTGGAGGGGGGGGAGGTCAAGGGGTCGTCGCGCAGCGTCGACGGTTTCCCGATCGTCGACGCCCTCGGGGAGCTCTCGCCCTTGCTGTCCCGCTACGGGGGGCACAGCCAGGCGGCGGGCCTGGCCCTCCCCGTGGGGAACCTCCCCGCCTTTCGGGAGGGGATGAACCGCCTCGCGTCGGAATACGCGGCGATGCGGGGCACGGCCCCCACGGCCCCGGTCGACGCGATGGTGCGGCTCGGGGAGATTTCCAACGGGCTCATGGAGGAGTTGGAGCGTATCCGGCCGTTCGGGATGGGGAACGAGGAGCCGGTGCTTCTCGCGAAGGGCCTGCGGGTCACCCGGAAAAATCTTTTCGGCGCGAGCGGCCAGCACCTGAAGTTCGAGGTGGAGGACGAGGACCGGAGGTTCGAGGTGGTGGCGTTCCACCGTTCCTCCCTGCCGATGGAAAGGGAGGGGCGCCTGGACCTGCTGTTCACCCCCCAGAGGGTTTATTTCCGGGGGAACCGGACCGTGCGCCTGCTGTTTCGCGACGCCCGGCCCCACGTCCTCTAAGAGACGGGCCC
>CAYILU010000082.1:0-1727 GCA_964364235.1 uncultured bacterium
GCCTGTCAAGCTTTTCTCTTCTCGCGCATCGCCCGCTGGATGTCGCGCTCCGCATCGCGCCTGGCGATGTCCTCCCTCTTGTCGTAGAGCTTCTTCCCCCGGGCGAGCGCCACTTCGAGTTTCACCCGCGGCCCTTTCAGGTACAGCTTCAGCGGGACGAGGGTCAGGCCGCGCTCCTGGGTCTTCCCCAGGAGGTAGTCGATCTCCTTCCGCTTGAGGAGGAGCTTGCGGGTGCGCAGGGGGTCGATCTCCCGCTGGTCGATGTGGGAATACGGCGAGATGTGCATGTCCTCGATGAACGCCTCGTCCCCCCGCACGGCCCCGTGGGCGTCCTGGATGTTGACGCGCCCCTCGCGGATCGATTTGACCTCGTACCCGTGCAGGACGAGGCCGCACTCGAAGCTTTCGAGGAGGTGGTACTCGTGCCGTGCGCGCCGGTTGGTGGCGACGATTTTCACGTGCGGATCGGGCTTCTCCATCTCAGGCACGCTCCCAACGGCTGCTTCCGCCGACCACGGTCAGGCGGATGTTTCTCTTCCCGGCACGTTCCACCAGGTTCCGGATCGAGGCTTCGGAGCCCTCACCCCCCGCGTCGTCCATCACGACGAAGTCCGCCGGGTCGCCGGGCCGCAGCGCCCCTCCCGGAAGGGAGAGCGCCGCACTCCCGTTCTCCGTGGCTGCCCGGAAAAGGGCCCGGCAGAGCTCCCGGTCCGTGAGCTTCCCCCGATAAAGCGACCGCGCGGCGCGCATCTCCTCCCACACGCTCAGGTCCGGCACCGAGCCGAGGCTGTCGGTCCCGAGGGCGAAGGGAATGCCGGCGTCCACGAAGTGCGTCACATCGGGCGACCCGTTCCCGTGCGCCGCGTTGCTGCGCGGGCAGAGGACGAACCGCGCCCCGCCCCGGCGAAGGGCGTCGATCTCCTCCCGGGACAGGTGGACATTGTGCACCAGGAGAAGCCCCCTGCGCAAAAGCCCGGCATTCCGGAGGTACCGCGGAATGGACATCCCGATCCCCCGGAACCAGGAGACGTCCTTGCCGACGGCGGGATAGAGCCGGTCCGCCACGTCGCCGCCGCCGGTCGAAAGGAACTCCATCTCCGCAAGCGACTCGGCGAGGTGGAGGCAGGCGGGGATCCCCTTTCGCGCCGCAAGGCCCCCCAGGAGCCCGAGAAGCGCCGGCCCCACGGTGTAAAGGGTGTGAGGGGAAACCCCGGGTGCGATCCTCCCGCCGGTTTCCCCATCGGATTTCTCCAGTTGATCGATCGCGGCCTCCACCGCGGCGAGGACCGGAACGGCGGCTTCCGGCGCAAACCCGATCCCTTCCGCGAAGACCCTCGCCCGCAGGGGGCAATCCCGGTAGACGGCCGCGTCCGGGCCGGAGATCTCCCCCAAGGAGGTAGTGCCGGCGGAGAGCGTCCCGGCGACCGCCTCCTCGAAGTTCCGCCGGTACTCCCCCGGCGGCGCGGCGCGTTTCCAGGCGATGACGCGAAGGATCCAGTCCACGAAGGCCGAACGGGAATCCCCGGACGGCAGCGAAAGCCTTGGGATCTGCAGATGGGTGTGCGCGTTCACGAGCCCCGGGAGGATCGCCCCGCCGGGAAACTCGAGCCGCTCGAAACCGGACGGCAGACTCCGCTCCGCGTCGCGGGGGGAGCCCACGGCGATCACGGTCCCGGCGGAAACCGAAACCGCGCCCGGGGAAAGGACCGTGTCGGGACCCAAAAAAA
>CAYILU010000082.1:1827-3878 GCA_964364235.1 uncultured bacterium
GGCTTTCAGACTCCACCTTCCTCTTCACCTTGCTGATCCGGTTCTTCGCGTCGACGTACACCAAGGTGGGCTGGAAGTTCGCCAGCTCCTTCTCGTCGTAGGTGGCGTAGTTGGCGATGATGATGAGGTCGCCCTTGCTCGCCTGCCGCGCGGCGGCGCCGTTCAGGCAGATGACCCCCGAGTCCCGCTCCCCCTTGATGGCGTACGTGGAGAACCGGTTCCCGTTGTCGATGTTGTAGATGTGGACCTGTTCGTACTCGACGAGCCCCGACGCCTCCATCAGCGTCTCGTCGATCGTAATGCTCCCCTCGTAGTGGAGCATCGCCTCCGTCACGGTGGCGCGGTGGATCTTGCACTTGAGCATCGTTCGCATCATGTTGACTGCCCTCCCAGGGTGATATTGTCGATCAGGCGGGCGGGCCCGACGCGGGCCGCCACTAAAATGGTCATAGGGTCCGAAGGGGCGCGCACCGGGGACAGGGTCGCCGGGTCGCGCGCCTCCACGTATTCGAGCTTCGCCCGCGGCTCGGAGAGGATCCCGGCGCGCACCGCCGCGACCAGCTTTTCGGGGTTCTTCACGCCGGCGGCGTAAAGGTCCCGCGCGCTGCACAGGCCCTTGCAGAGGCACAGGGCGGCCAGCCGGTCCTCCCCCTCAAGGTACCGGTTCCGGGAGCTCATCGCCAGGCCGTCGGCCTCCCGCACGATCGGCGCCCCGACGATCTCGACGTCGATGTGCAGGTCACGGGCCATCCGGCGGATGACTGCGAGCTGCTGGAAATCCTTCTCCCCGAACACCGCGACGTGGGGCCTCGCGATCAGGAGCAGCTTGGCCACGACCGTCGCCACGCCCCGGAAGTGCCCCTCGCGCGACGCCCCGCACAGGCCTTTCGAGAGGCCCGTGACCTCGACGACCGTCTGGTCTCCTTCGGGGTACATCTCCGCGACGCCGGGGAGGAAGACCGCGGCGACTCCCTCTCCCCGCAGCAGGTCGAGGTCGCGCGCCTCCTCCCGGGGGTACTTCCCGAAATCCTCCCCGGGGCCGAACTGCGTGGGGTTGACGAAGATCGACGCCGCGACGGCGTCGCACCCCCCGGCCTTCGCGACGCGGACCAGGCTCAGGTGCCCCTCGTGCAGGCACCCCATCGTCGGGACGAAGCCGACCCGCTTCCCCCCGGCGCGGCACGCCTCGGACCACGCGCGCATCCCTTCCGGCTCGCGGTGGATTTCCATCAGAACGAGTGCTCCCTGCCGGGGAATTTCCCCTCCCGGACCTCATCCGCGTAAGCCTGGACGGCCTCCCGCACCGGATTCTTGAGCTCCCCGAACCGCTTCACGAACTTCGGGCGGAACTCGTCGAACAGGCCGAGCAGGTCCTGCATCACCAGCACCTGGCCGTCGCAGCCCGGTCCGGCGCCGATGCCGATCGTGGGAATCGCGAGGCGCTCCGTGATCCCGGAGGCGAGGTCGGCCGGCATCCCCTCGAGGACCACCGCGAACGCCCCCCCCTCCTGCACCGCAAGCGCGTCGTCGATCAGCCGTTCCTTCTGGGCGTCGGACTTCCCCTGTACCCGGTATCCCCCCATCCGGTGGATCGACTGGGGGGTGAGCCCCACGTGCCCCATTACCGGGATGTCGCACTGCGTGATCGCCCGGATCGTCGCCTCGACGTTGCGGCCCCCCTCGAGCTTGACGGCCTCCGCTCCCGCCTGCAGGAGCCTTCCGGCGTTCCGGATCGCATCCGCCGGACCGGCCTGGAAGGAGAGGAACGGCATGTCGGCGACCAGGTACGCCCTCTTCCGCCCCCGGGCCACCGCCCCGGTGTGCCGCTCCATGTCCTCCATCGTCACGCCAAGCGTGTTCGGGAGCCCCAGCACCACCTGGCCCAGGGAATCGCCAACCAGGAGGACATCCACCCCGACCTCGTCGAAGATCTTCGCGAAGAGGACGTCGTAGGCGGTGATCATCACGATCTTCCGCCGGTCCTCCTTCATCCGGGCGATGTCCAGGATGCTGATTTTCTTCAAAGTCACCTCATAAAAACCGGGACGGTC
>CAYILU010000082.1:3978-6874 GCA_964364235.1 uncultured bacterium
CGATGTCCAGGATGCTGATTTTCTTCAAAGTCACCTCATAAAAACCGGGACGGTCCTGACGACCCCTGTTTTTTTATCATCCTCTGTTGTGTGACATCGATCCCCTTGTGGTGCCGCCAAGCCCTCACTCAGGACCGTCCCTAAAAAAAAACGGCCTCCCGGAATCGTCACCGGAAGGCCGCAAGCTTTGCCCATGGCCCGCGGGGGAACCGCTACGCCCCCCGCCTTTTCCAACGATCCCGTCTTGGTCCGGTGTTACCCGGATCCCAGCGGTATGTAGTGATGCGTCCCGCGTTTCACACTCTTGACTTCTCTCACGAGATGTTCAAGGTCGCGGGGGCTTTCCACAAAGTCGATCTCGCTCGTGTTCACGACCAGGAGCGGGGTCTCGTTATAGTGGAAAAAGTACTCATTATAAGCATCGCTAAGGGTCTTCAAGTAGTCAAGGGAAATGTTTCTTTCGTACTCCACACCCCGCTTCCGGACCCGGGAAAGCAGGACCTCGGGGCGGGCCTGAAGGTAGATCACCAGGTCGGGGCGGGGGACCGTCGGCACGAGAAGCTTGTAGATCGAGTCGTAAAGGGCGACCTCGTCGTCCTCAAGGTTGATAAGGGCGAAGATCTTGTCCTTGGCCAGGACGTAATCCGAGACCACTCCTTTCTCGAAGAGGTTCCCCTGGGCGAGCTCCCTCTGGTGGCGGTAGCGCGAGAGCAGGAAGAACAGCTGCGTCTGGAAGGCGAATTTCTTCGGGTTCTCGTAGAACCGCTCGAGGAACGGGTTGTGGCCGACCTCCTCCTGGACCAGGCGCCAACCGAACCTGTTGGCCAGGATCTTGGCGAGGGAGGTCTTCCCCACCCCGATCGCCCCCTCGATCGCAATGTAACGGGGATTGATCCGATCGCCCATGTCCGGTCAATTGTATTCAGCGGCCGGAGACATTGTCCACTACATTTCCTCCTTCGCTCCTGCGGGAAACCCCTGCGGAGCTACGGAGGACAGGCGCGGCCGGGCCAGCCGGGCAAGTTGGAGGTATTGTTGCGGGGGCACGGTCTCCGCCCGGTCGGACGGGTCTATTCCCGCCCCGGCGAGCAGGCCGCACCATTCCGGGGTCCCCCCCGGCAGAAACCGGGCGGGGGCGTTCCGAAGCGTCTTGCGCCGCCGCGCGAAGGCGGCCCGGACCACCGCCTGAAGGGCCCGGAAGAGGTCGTCGGGGACGTCCGGCCGGAACCTCAGGGCGACCACCGCGGAGTCGACGTCGGGGGACGGCGTGAAGCAGGTCCGCGCGACCGTGAACTCCTCCCGCGCCTCGGAGAGGACCGACAGGTAGACGGAGAGGATCCCGTACTCCTTCCCCCCCGGGGGTGCGCAAAGCCTTTCGACCACTTCCTTCTGGAGCATCAGCACGGCCCGGGGGAAGACCCTCCGTAGGTCCATCAGGCGCAGGAGGATCGGCGAGGAGATCGAGTACGGCAGGTTCCCCACCACGGTGCCTCCCCCGGGGAACCGCCGCTCCCACTCCCCGTCCGGGATGCGGAGAAAATCCGCCTCGACGACCTCTACAGAGGACCCTTCGTACCGGGTCCGGAGAAACGCCGCGAACCCCCGGTCCACCTCCACCGCCACGGCGGGCCTATCCTCCTCGGCCAGGAGATCCGTGAGCGCCCCGAGGCCGGGGCCGATTTCCAGGAAGGGGGGGCCCATCGCAAGGGCAAGGGAGACAATCCCCCGGGCGACGTTGCGGTCGTGGAGGAAGCTCTGGCCGAGCCTTTTGCGCGGCGCCAGCCCCAGCTCCGCCAGGAGCCGGCGCGGGTGCTCAGCGGGAAAAGCGCGACGCGGCATAAGCGTTGAGGTCGAGCCCGGAAGCCTGTCCGGCGGACAGGCGGCGCTCCCCGAGGAAGGCCACCATGGCGGCGTTGTCGGTGCACAGGACCTTGGAGGGAAGGGAGACCTCCACGCCGGCGCGTTCCCCTTCCGCCCCGATCCTCTCCCGCAGCCGGGAATTGGCCGAGACTCCCCCCGCGAGCACGATGCGCGGGATCCCCTCTCTCGCCGCGGCGGACAGCGTCTTCCCCACGAGGACCTCCACCACCGCCTCCTGGAAGGAAGCCGCGATGTCCTCCGCGCGGGAAGCACGCTTCTCCGCGGAGGAAAGGAAGGTCCGCAGGGAGGTTTTCAGCCCCGAGAAGGAGAAGTCCGGGGAGTCCTTCGAGAGCCACGCCCTCGGAAAGGAGAAGCGCGACGGGTCCCCCCGCCGCGCGAGGTTGTCGATCGCGAGCCCGCCCGGATACCCGAGTCCCAGCCGCTTGGCCGCCTTGTCGAACGCCTCCCCGGCCGCGTCGTCGCGGGTCCCCCCGAGAAACTTCACGGCGTCGAACCCCTCCACCCGGAAGAGGGACGTGTGCCCCCCGGAGACCAGGAGCGCGATGTACGGAAACTCCACCCGTCTTTCCAGGAAGATCGCGAAGAGGTGCGCCTCGAGGTGGTCGACACCGGCGACCGGCCGCTCCAAGGCGAAGGCAAGGGACTTGGCGAAGCAGAGGCCCACCAGGAGCGAGCCGATGAGACCCGGTCCCGCCGTCACCGCGACGCCGTCGATTTCGTCCCGGGCCGTCCCGGCCGCGTCGAGGGCCTGCAGGACGACCGGGACGATGGACCGGATGTGCTCGCGGGACGCCAGCTCGGGTACGACGCCGCCGTAGGCGCCGTGAACGGCGACCTGCGAGGCGACGACGTTTGACAGCAGGCCCGCGGACGCGTCGTACACCGCGGCCGCCGTGTCGTCGCAGGAACTCTCGATGCCCAGAACGCGCATTTTTTTACCTTACCACGGCGCCCGGCTGTCGGCGAAGCAGCCGCAGGAGGGGGGCGCAGTGAGGTAAAGCGCAGCCGTGCAGGT
>CAYILU010000083.1:0-6542 GCA_964364235.1 uncultured bacterium
TTTCCGTCGGAAGCACGGATGCCAATCGCCGGTCTCTCGTCACGTCAGGTACCCCCTATACGCAGTACAACAATACGAATGGATTCATCCCGACCGAGCCCTACTCCGCGAATATCGTCTACGGAATCGGCGACGTGCAGCCGGTCCGTCCGTTCAACCGGGCGGAATATTTCGTTTCCAATGCCTCCGTTCCGCAA
This sequence comes from uncultured bacterium, assembly GCA_964364235.1. Classification (GTDB taxonomy): domain Bacteria; phylum Desulfobacterota; class Deferrimicrobia; order Deferrimicrobiales; family Deferrimicrobiaceae; genus JAKALO01. Next base: position 198 of record CAYILU010000083.1, read on the forward strand.
CGATGCGCGCCGAACACCGGGGTCCTGGTAAAAGCGGTCGTCGCACACGACGCGGCAGGGTCCACGCCGGTCCTGCTTCCCCTGCTGGACTGCGTCGCCGACATGCAGGTGGTCTACGGCCTCGACACGAACGCGGACGGAGCGGTAGACCCCCCATGGTTGTCCGACATCTCGGGAATGACGGCGGCGGCCATCCGCACGCAACTGGCGGAGGTCCGCGTGCACATCCTGGCGCAGGAGGGGGAGCGGGACGATTCCTACAGAACTCCGACGGACAATATCTTCGTCGGATCGGAACTCCAAGGAAGAAACTTCGACGTGAGCTCGTACAGGAACTATCGATGGAAAACCTACTCCATTGTCACCAAACCGAAGAACCTGGCGCGATGAAATGAAAACACTTCGGAACGAAAAAGGGTTCGCGCTGGGGTTCGTCCTCATCCTCGCGGCGATCGCGCTCACGATGACCCTCGCGATGCTCCTCATGGTCGGGCGTTCGTCCTTCATCTCCGGCCAGCAATTGCGGTTCCGCACCGCGGTGGAGGCGAGCCGGGGCGGGATGGAGGCGATGTTGCAATTGATCGGCAGTCGGGGGATCCTGACCACTCCGTATGTGAACCAGGTCCTGCCGAACCCGACCGCCGTGGGGACCAAGATGAGCAGCGTAACCGGCGCCTGGGCGGGGCTGGACAACGTGATCACGATCGACCCTGACACCGCCTCGACCTACGACATGCGGATCGACCTGAGTGCCTACCGCGTGTACACGAAGATCGTGGACACGGTGGACGGGAACTCCGGCTCGGACGAAGGGCTGCTGAAGTCGGCCGTCGTGAACTCGGGGTCCGGCGAGGTGACCGTGGTGAGCGTCCCGTACCTGTATACGATCGAGGTGCTTTCCCAGAGTCAGGTGAACCCAACCGAACGCTCGAAGCTCTCCGTCTTGTACCAATACTGATGCACATGTCCTCGCGTCGATTCCTTTCCGCCATGTCCGCCCTGCTCCTGCTGACCGGGTGTTCCGGTGAACGGAAACCGGCGCCTGCCGTCCCTCTCGCGGGAACCGGGGCGCGTTCCGAAGCCACGCAACCCGGAATCTCGATTAGCGGAAACGGTTCATTGCGAATCGAGCCGGAAGAGGTGTACAGGGGAACGTTCGTCCGCCTGTCGGGAACCGAGTTCCTTCCGGCCGGCGCCATGTTCGAGTGGCTGGTCAACGGAAAGGTTGAGCAAACCGGCGGTGGTTCCGCGATGGACACGTCGCAGCTCCGGAAGGGGGACTCGATCCAGGTCCGCGCGGCCGGGTCCGGCGGGACGGTTCTTTCCCAACCGGTGAAGGTGCGGAACTCGCCCCCCGGGATCGGGTGGGCCCGCTTTGTCCTTGGGGATGGCCCGCAGGGAAGCGCCATCCGCGTGGAAGCGGAGGCGCACGATGCCGACGGGGACGCCGTGCAGGTCGAAATCGCGTGGCGGAAGAACGGCGAGCCGGCGGGGACCGGGGACCGGCTGGGGTCTTCCGTGAAACGGGGCGACAAGGTCGACGTGACCATCACCCCCTTCGACGGGGAGGTGCGCGGCAAGAGCGCAACGATCTCCCGGGAGATCCGGAACACTCCTCCGGTCATAGAAGGACAAGAGCAGTTCCTGATAACCGGAAACGTCGTCACGTTCCATGTCCGTGCGACCGATGCGGACGGTGATTCCCTGGAATACTCCATCAAGGACGCGCCCGCGGGCATGGAAATCGACCGTACGAACGGGTGGGTGCGCTGGGAAACCCCCGCAGGGATGACCGGAAAGGTCCCCTTTGCAGTCACGGTGTCCGACGGTTCGGGAGGGGAGGCGACGGCGCGCTTTACGGTGACGATCGCGGAACAACCCCCCCCGGGGCCGCGATAACGTCGGCCGGCAGGCGGGATCGGTGGATTGGAAAGGACACGCAAGAGAAGGGAGGGCGGGTTCTCCCTCCTGGAGATTTTCATCGCCCTGCTGATCCTCTCGATCGGCGTCTTCGGATTGGCGATGTTCCAGATGACCGCTCTCACCGCCGGGAATCCCCTTGCCTCTTCAAGAGTCCGAACGGCGACCGGCCTGGCGCAGGCCGCCCTCGACCGTTTCCAGGAAACCCCGTGGAGCGCGCTGCGCTCCTCCGATCCCGACGGTTTTCAGCAGGGATCCGACGGGGGGTCCCCCGCGTTTTCAAGGCTCGCCGCATCGGCCGGGGACTCTGTTGCCGTCCAGGGAACGAGGTACTTCCGCGTCTGGCAGGTGACGCAAGATCCGGAGATCCCCGCACTGAAGACGATCTCCGTCTGGTGCTGCTGGCGGCAGGGGGGGGCATGGCGCCAGGTGGTCCTGGTCACGCAGCGTGCGGATGCGGGTTATTGACCAAATGGGGAATCGCCAGGGTAGCGCCATCATCCTTGCGATGTTTCTACTCGTCCTCCTCAGCGCGGTCGGGATGTACGCCGTCTCCCTCCCGGTCCCCGTGGGGGAAAATCTCCAGCAACAGTACCTTTCGGCCGTGGCGAGGAATATGGCGAGGGCCGGAGCGCACGCGGCGATCGCGCGTCTACCCGACGTGTTCCCCGATGCCTCACCGTACATTCGCCGGATACCGGTCGGGCCGAATGCGATGGGGAGGTATGCCGTGACTTCCCGAAGGACGGGAAGGGTGGATGATGCGACCGGGCACGGCCGGGAATTCCCCTACGGGAATTATTCCCTGGTTTCCGAGGGGAGCGTGTCCGGCGTCTTCCGGGGGACGTTCCGGGTGCGGGCGGAGGTCCGGTTCGGGCGCGTACCCGGGGACCGGGGAGAGAAATCGATGGGGCCTGAACCCAGGGCCAGGATTCTGAAGTGGGAGGAAACAGGTCTATAATAATTGCCGTTATGAAAAACCGAAGGAAGACCCGCCGCATCTGCGTGGGAGAGGTCCCCGTGGGCGGAGCCGCGCCGATCTCCGTGCAGAGCATGACCAACACGGACACCCGGGACGTGCGGGCGACGGTCGGCCAGATCCGGTCGCTCGCGCGCGAGGGGTGCGAGATCGTGCGCGTGGCGGTGCCGGACGAGGCGTCGGCGCGGGCGTTCCGGAAGATCCGGGCTGCCTCCCCGATCCCAGTGAACGCCGACATCCATTTCGACCACCGGCTCGCGCTCGCCTGCGCGGACGCCGGGGCGGATGCCCTCCGCATCAACCCGGGGAACATCGGAGGGGAGGAGCGGACCCGGGAAGTCCTTTCCGCCGCGCGTGCGAACGGCATCCCGGTGCGGATCGGCGTGAACGCCGGTTCGCTCGAGAAGGACATCCTGCGCAGGCACGGGGGGCCGACGGCGAAGGCCCTGGCGGAGAGCGCCGCGCGCTGGGTCCGTTTCTGCGAGAAGGCCCGCTTCACGAAGCTGAAGTTCTCCCTGAAGGCGTCCGACGTCGTCACCACCGTCGAGGCATACCGGCTGTTCTCCCGGCGGTTCGATTACCCTCTTCACATCGGGGTGACGGAGGCGGGGACGCTCTTTTCCGGCACCGTCAAGTCCGCCGTCGGGATGGGGATCCTTCTCTCGGAGGGGATCGGTGATACCCTGAGGGTCTCGCTCACCGCGCCCCCGGAGGAAGAGGTTCGGGTCGGGTGGCATATCCTCAAGAGCCTGGGCCTTCGCGAGAGGGGCCCGGACTTCGTTTCCTGCCCTACGTGCGGGAGGGTTTCGATCGACGTGGCCGGGATCGCGCTGGAGGTGGAGCGCCGCCTGTCACGCATGGTGGCTCCCCTGAAGGTGGCCGTCATGGGGTGTGCGGTGAACGGGCCGGGGGAGGCGAGGGAGGCCGACGTCGGGGTCGCGGGCGGCAAGGGGGAGGGGCTGATTTTCGTCAAGGGGGAGATCGTGGGGAAGGTGAAGGAAAAAGACATCGTGGCCGAGGTGGTCCGGGTAGCGGAGCTCCTGGCCGCGTCCCGAAGGAGAGCCCGTTGATCCGGTATTCCCGATATCTCATGCCGACCACGAAGGAGACGCCGTCCGACGCGGAGGTCGTCAGCCACCGGCTGATGCTGCGCGCAGGGATGATCCGGAAGGTGGCCTCCGGGATCTACAATTACCTCCCCGCCGGGCTTCGCGTGCTGCGCAAGGTCGAGCGGATCATCCGCGAGGAGATGGACCGGGCGGGGGCGCAGGAGGTCCTGATGCCCGCCGTCATCCCGTCGGAGCTCTGGAAGGAGAGCGGCCGATGGGACGCATACGGCAAGGAGCTGCTCCGGTTCAGGGACCGCGCCGACCGCGAGTTCTGCCTGGGGCCGACCCACGAGGAGGTGATCACCGACCTGGTGCGCAGGGAGGTCCGCTCCTACCGGCAGCTGCCGCTGAACCTCTACCAGATCCAGGACAAATTCCGGGACGAGATCCGTCCCCGGTTCGGCCTGATGCGCGGCAGGGAATTCTTCATGAAGGACGCCTACTCCTTCGACGCGGACGAGGACGGGGCCGCCGAAACGTACCGGAAGATGTATGAAGCGTACTGCCGGATCTTCAAAAGGATGGGGCTTTCGTACCGCGCGGTGGAGGCCGACACCGGGTCGATCGGGGGAACGAGCTCCCACGAGTTCATGGTGATCGCGGATTCCGGCGAGGACGCGATCGTGTCCTGCGAGTGCTGCGAGTACGCCGCGAACGTCGAGAAGGCGGAGTGCAGGCCCGCGGGCGACGCGCCCGCGGGGAGCGGCGGAGCCGTGGAACCTTTGCGGAAGGTGGCCACCCCGGGGAAAAGGACGATCGCGGAGGTGGCGGGCTTCCTCGGGATCGATCCCGGCGCCCTGATCAAGACCCTGGTCTTCGAGACGGAGAAGGGTGACGTCGCCGTCCTGGTCTCCGGGCGATACGAGGTCAACGAGGTGAAGGTCAAGAACCTCATCGGGTCCGACTGGGTCCGCCTGGCCGCGGAGGACCGCGTGCGGGAGCTTACCGGCGCTCCGTCCGGCTACGCAGGCCCGGTGGGATTGAAGCTGAGGATCCTGGCCGATCACTCCGTCCGGTCGATCGCCGCCGGGGCGACCGGGGCCAACGAGAAGGACGCGCACCTGGTGGGCGTCGTCCCCGGGAGGGATTTCTCGCCGGAAGCGTACGCCGACCTGCGACTCGTCGCGGAGGGGGACCGCTGCCCGCGGTGCGGGGGGGGGCTCCGGTTTTCCCGGGGGATCGAGGTCGGGCACGTGTTCCGTCTCGGGACGAAATACAGCAAGGCGCTTTCCGCCACCTGTCTCGACTCCGCCGGGAGGGAGCAGCTGCTGGTCATGGGGTGCTACGGGATCGGCGTCGGCCGGACCGCGGCCGCCGCAATCGAGCAGCACAACGACGCGGACGGGATCGTCTGGCCGATCTCCATCGCGCCGTTCGAGGTGGCCGTCGTCCCGGTCAACATGAAGCAGGAGGGGCTGGTCCGTGAGGCGGAGCGGGTGGCGGGAGAGCTTTCCGCGCGCGGCGTCGAGGTCCTGATGGACGACCGGGACGAACGCCCCGGGATCAAGTTCAAGGACGCCGACCTTTGCGGGATCCCCCTGCGGGCGACCTTCGGGGAAAAGAACTTCGCCGCGGGTTGCGCGGAGATACGGGACCGTAAAACCGGGGAGACGGAAAGGGTGGAGATCCCCCGGATCGTGGAGGTCGTGCTCTCGGCCGTCGAAGAGAAAAGAATGGGGTGCGCCCCATGAAGGAGCGGATCATCGTGGCGCTGGACACCGACTCCCCGGAATCCGCGATGGCGACCGTCGCGTCGCTCTCGGGCGAGGTCGGGCTCTTCAAGGTGGGGATGGAGCTTTTCACGATAGGGGGGCCGGGCCTGATCGGCCGGATACGCGACGCGGGAGCCGACGTCTTCCTCGACCTCAAGTTTCACGACATCCCCAACACGGTGGCGGGCGCGGTGAGGTCCGCCGCGGCACTGGGCGTGAAGTTCGCGACCGTCCACGCCTCGGGAGGCAAGGCGATGCTCTACGCGGCCGCCGAAGCCGCCGCGGGCTCGGGGACGACGATTCTCGCCGTGACCGTGCTGACCAGCCTCGACGACGCCGACCTCTCCTCGATCGGGTTTTCCCTTCGCACGGCGGATGCCGTGGAACGGTTGGCCGACCTCGCGGTGGCCTCCGGGATCGGCGGGATCGTCTGCTCCGCGAAGGAGGTGGCGGCAATCCGGCGGAGGGTGGGGAAAAACGTAATCCTGGTGACCCCGGGCGTGCGGCTCCCCGAGGATTCCATGGGGGACCAGAAACGGGTGGTGACCCCTTCGGAGGCGATACGGGCGGGCGCGGATTACATCGTCGTGGGCCGCCCCATCACCAAGGCCGCGGATCCCGTCGC
>CAYILU010000084.1:0-6533 GCA_964364235.1 uncultured bacterium
AAAGGTTATCTTTTCGGAGGAACCCATGGCCAAGTGCGCGATCTGCGGGAAAGGGCCCAATTTCGGGCACAACGTTTCCCATGCAAACAACAAGACCCGGAAGGTCTGGAAGCCCAACGTCCAGCGCGTCAAGACCGTAAGCGGCGGCACGGTCCGGCACCTCCAGGTCTGCACCCGGTGCATCAAGTCCGGTCGGGTCGTGAAGGCGGCCTGAGTCACGCCGACGTCGCGACCGCGTCGATCTCCACCCTCGCCCCCGCAGGCAGCTTCGCGACCTGAACCGTCGCCCGCGCGGGGGGGTCCTGCCTGAAAAACTTCCCGTAGACAGCGTTCATCGCGGGGAAATCGGCAAGGTCCGTAAGGTAGACGGTCGTCTTGACCACCGACTCGAGGGTCGAGCCGCCCGCGGACAGCACCGCCTCGAGGTTTCTCAAAACCCGCTCCGTCTGCGCCTCGATCCCCCCCTCGACCATCTTTCCGGTCGCCGGATCGATGGGGATCTGTCCGGAGCAGAACAAAAAGCCTCCCGACCGGACCGCCTGGGAATATGGCCCGATCGCCGCCGGGGCCTTCACGGTCGAAACCGTTTCTCGCATCGCCTATCCCTTCCCCCTTTCGACGGAATACACGCCCTTGACCTTCTCGATCGACTTGATGAGCGCCGCCAGGTGCTGGGCGTCGTTGACCGAGACCTCGAAATTGCAGACGGCCCGCTTGTCCCGGGTGGTCATGACCACGGCGCGGCGGATGTCCACGTCGCTGACGGTGATCGTGCGGGAGATGTCGGCGAGGAGGCCCGGCTTGTCGGCGCACACCACCTTCAGTTTCACCGGGTGCACGGCCCTGGTCCCCGCCTCCCAGGCCACGTCGATCGCGCGAACGGGATCGTTCTCCAGCGCCTTCGGGCAATCCTTGGAGTGGATCGTCACCCCCCTCCCCCGGGTGATGAACCCGACGATCGGGTCCCCCGGCACGGGGTGGCAGCAGTTCCCGATCCGGATGAAGATGTCGTCCATCCCCTTGACGATGACCGCGCTCGGCTTCCGCGTCGTGACCCGCTTGATCAGCGCGCCCAGCGTCGATTCCTTGACCTTCTCCTGGAGCTGCTCCGGCGGGACGATCTTGCGCAGCAGGGGGAGCAGCGACATCTTCCCGTACCCCAACGCGATGCAGTAGTCGTCCGCTGTCTTGAAGCGGTTCTCCTGCAGGATCTCCTCGAACTCCTTCGACTTGACCACCTTGTTCAGGGACAACGAATACTTCCGGAGCTCGCGCTCCAGGATCTGGCGCCCCAGGGCGAGGCTGCCCTCCTGCTGCTCCTGCCGCACCAGGGCCCGGATCTTGTTCAGGGCGCGGCTGGTCTTGGCGACCTTGAGCCAGTCCTTGCTGGGCTTGTGTGCGGGGTGGGTGACGATCTCGACGACGTCCCCGTTCTTCAGCACGGTCTTCAAGGGGACCATCTTGCCGTTCACCTTCGCACCGACGCAGTGGTTCCCCACCTCCGTGTGGACCGCGTAGGCGAAGTCGATGGTGGTCGCCCCCTGCGGGAGCTCCTTGACGTCGCCGCGGGGGGTGAAGACGTAGACCTCCTCGGGGAAGAGCTCCACCTTGACCGTGTTGAGGAACTCCCGGGGGTCCTTCATCTCCTGCTGGAGCTCCAGGATCTGCCGCAGCCAGAGGAACATCTGGTCGCCCTTGCCGACGACCGGCCGCCCCTCCTTGTATTTCCAGTGGGCCGCCACGCCGTACTCCGCGAGGGCGTGCATCTCCTCCGTCCGGATCTGGATCTCCATCAGCTCCGCGTTCGGGCCGAAAACCGTGGTGTGGAGCGACTGGTACAGGTTGGCTTTCGGCATCGCGACATAGTCCTTGAACCGGCCGGGGACCGGCTTCCACAGGCTGTGGACGATTCCCAGCGCCTCGTAGCACTCCCGGACCGACTTGGCGATGATCCGGAACCCGATGAAGTCGTAGACATGGTCGAAGTCGATCCCCTGGCGGGCCATCTTCTGGAAGAGGCCGGCGATGTGCTTCGATCGCCCGGTCACGTGGGCCTCGATCCCGGCTTCCCGAATCTTCTTCTCCAGCAGCTCCACCACGTTGCGGACGTGGCTCTCGCGGTCCCGCTTCCGTTCGTCCGCCAGCCGGATGAGCTCCCGGTAATCCTCGGGGTGGAGCACCTCGAAGCAGCGGTCCTCCATCTCCATCTTGACCCGGGCCATTCCCAGCCGGCTCGCGATCGGCGTGTAGATCTCCTGGGTCTCCCGCGCGACGGCGACCTGCTTGTCCCGCGACAGGTGGCCGATGGTCCTCATGTTGTGGAGGCGGTCCGCGAGCTTGACGAGGACGACCCGGAGGTCCTTCCCCATCGCCAGGATCATCTTCCGGAGGGACTCCGCCTTCTGGTCGGCGACGTCGGAGATCACGACACGGCTGATCTTCGTGACCCCGTCCACCATCTGGGCGACGGTGTCCCCGAAGAGATCCCGCACCTCGTCGACGGTCGCAACCGTGTCCTCCACCGTGTCGTGGAGGAGGCCGGTGACGACCGTCTCCTCGTCCAGGTTCCATTCCGCGAGGACGAACGCGACGTTCAGGGGATGGATGAGATACGGCTCCCCCGACTCGCGCAGCTGGCCATGGTGGACTTTCGCCGTGAAGACGTAAGCCTTGTGGATGAGCTCGATATTGGCGGTCGGCCTTGTGGCCTGGACCCGCTCAACGATGTCATTGAGGCGGAGCATGAAACGCTCCGCGCTCAGGCCTTGACTCGAACCTTCCCCTGGGCAATCTCCCGGAGCGCCACCACGGTCGGTTTATCCCTTCGCTGGGACGTGTCGATCGACGCTCCCTGGCCGCCCAGGAGCTGCTTGGCCCGCTTCGCCGCCACCACCGTCAACTCGAAGTGGCTGTCCATCTTGCGCAGACAATCTTCGACCGTTACTCTTGCCATCTTCTCCTCTCTCCTACCGCGATAGAATCTTTTCCATCCGCCCGCGGACGCGGTCCCGCCGGAGCCGGTGCGCCCGGACGATCCATTCCACCCGGGTGACGGCCTTTTCCAGGTCGTCGTTTACCACCAGGTAATCGTACGAGAGAAGTTCCTTCATCTCCCTGCCCGCGGCCTCCAGGCGGGTCTCCATCTCCTTCCGGCTGTCCCGTCCCCTCCCCGAGAGGCGCTGCTCAAGGGTCGCCCAGTCGGGGGGGAAGATCCCCACCAGGACGGTTTCGGGGAGGGATTCCTTGACCTTCCGGCCGCCTTGCACGTCGATCTCCAGCACGGCGTCGCTCCCCCGGGAAACGATGGAGCGCACCACCTCGCGCGATGTGCCGTACCGGTTTCCGTACACGACGGCGTATTCCAGAAAATCCTTTTCTTTTATCATTTTATCAAAATTTTCGCCGTCGGTGAAATAATAGTCCTTCCCGTCGGCCTCCCCCGGCTTCTTGGGGCGCGTCGTGTAGGAAACGGAGAGTTCGAGCCCTTCCACCTGATCCAGAAGGCGGCGGCAGATGGTGGTCTTCCCCGATCCCGACGGCGCCGATATGACGAAGACGTCTCCCTGTCCCATTGCCTACTCCACGTTCTGGATCTGCTCCCGGATCTTTTCCAGCTCGGTCTTCGCGTTCACGACGAGCTCCGATATCCCCGTATGCGCCGATTTGTTGGACGCGGTATTGAGCTCCCGGAAGACCTCCTGCACGAGGAAATCGAACCGTTTCCCAACCGCCTCTCCAGGTTTGCCCAGCAGGTTCGCCAGGCCCGCGAGGTGGGATCCCAGGCGGTCGCACTCCTCGGTGATGTCGAGCCGGTCGAGCAGGAAGGCCGCCTCCTGGTGGAGCCGGGCCGGGTCAAGGCCGGCCTCCCCGGAAAGCGACTGTATCTTTTCCTTGAACCTGTTGAGGGCAAGTTCCTTGTTTTCAACAGTTAATGAGGCTATCTGGTCCCGGAAAGAAGCCAGCCCGCGGACCGACTCCCCGATGACCGCCCGCATCCTCTCCCCCTCCTCCATTCGCGAGGACTGGAGCATGGACAAGGCGTTACGGACCGCCTTTTCGGCAAGTCCCCAACGCTCCTCGGCTGGGTCGGTCCCCTCCGGGGTGAACGCAAACAGCTCCGGGACCCCAAGGAGGTCCCGGAACGTCAATTCGATGGGGACGCCGCACTCTTCCCGAATGCGGGACGCCTCGTCGAGAAAGGAAGACAGGACGCCCCGGTTCACCCGCACCGCCGTCCCGGTCTTGCCCCACTCGCGGACGTTGAGGAACACGTCCACCTTCCCGCGTTTCAGCGACTCCCTCACCAGGCCGCGGACCCTCGTCTCCCAGGAAAGGAACTTCGAGGGGCACCGGACGTGGATGTCGAGGAACCGGTGGTTGACCGACCGGACGTCGGCCGTGATGGAAACGTCCTCCTCCTGCGCCTCGCCGCGCCCGTACCCCGTCATGCTCATCCACACAGGGATTCCCCACCCTCCCGCTCCCGGAGACGGAGCGCCCGCGAAAGCTTCTCGATCGTGATCGGGGATGTTCCGACCTCCCCCACGACGACGCCCGCGGCGACGTTCGCGAGGAGTGCCGCGTCGCGCAGGGGGGCCCCGACCCCCATCCCCACGGCGAGCGTCCCGATCACGGTGTCTCCCGCACCGGTTACGTCGAACACCTGCCTCGCGAGCGCCGGGATGTGAAAGAACGCGTTTTTCCCGCGCTCCACCAGGCTCATCCCCTCCTCTCCCCGGGTGACCAGGATGGCCTTCGCGCCGCACTTGCGCAGGAGGGCTTTCCCCCCTTCCAGGATCTCCCTGTCTCCGGTCAGCTCCCGCCCCCCGAGGGCGGCTTCCGTCTCCGACCGGTTCGGGGTGATCAGGGTGCAGCCGCGGTAGAAGGAAAAGTCGGTCCGCTTCGGGTCGACGACGACAAAGGCGCCGTGGCGTTTCGCGGCGGCGATGACATCCTCGACGAGCTCGCGGGAGAGGGCCCCCTTCCGGTAATCGGAAAGGACCACCCCGTCGACCGCCCGGATGGACGCGCGCACGGCCTTCCCGAGCGCCCCCATCGCCCGTCCGTCCGGAAGCTCCTTCATCTCCCGGTCGACGCGGACGACCTGCTGGTTATGGGCGATCACGCGCGTCTTGGTGGTTGTGGGCCGGTTCCGGTCGACGACGACGCCGGCGGCGCGGATTCGGCATTTCCCCAGCATCCTGAGGATTTCCCTGCCCGGGGGGTCGGCGCCGACCAGCCCCGCGAGCTCGACCCTGGCCCGCAGCGCCGAGGCGTTCACCGCGACGTTCGCGGCGCCCCCGAGCGCCCGCGTTTCCCTCGTCACCGCCACGATCGGGACGGGCGCCTCGGGGGAGATCCTCCCCACGCTTCCCCAGACGTATTCGTCCAGCATGATGTCCCCGACCACTAAAATCCTCGCGGACGGGAACTTCCCGATGTAGCCGAAAGCCCGGGTGGCGAACCCCCCGTCATTCAATGGGGGACGCCTCGTCGATCAGCAGTATGGGGATGCCGTCGTCGATCCGGTAGCTCAAACGGCATTTCTCGCAGCGAAGCTCGGTCTCGTCGTTGCTCAAACGGAGCCCCCCCTTGCATTTCGGGCACGCCAGTATTTCCAGAAGCTCTTCGTCCATCGGTTCAGCCCCCTTCCCGCGCCGGCACCAGTTCCGCGGTGAGCGTCCACATCCTGATCTTCCTGAACTTCGCGTAGATCTTGACGGGAACGTGCCGCGCGTCGTTGGTCATCCACATCCTCAGGTCCCCCTTGTTGTCCGGCTGCCCGTCCCTCTTGATGACCGGCTGGATGACGACGGTATCCACCGGGCCGCGGGGGGTGTCGATCCTCTCCACGCCGAGGGTCCTCGTGGAGATCTGCCACAGCATGCGCCCCGCGTACATGTTACGGGGATGCCCCTCCGCGCCGAGGTCCCGCGTGCGGAAATAGTAGGCGGCCGAGACCGGGTCGTGAACGTCGGGGGGCACGTCGACCTGCTTCCGGATCTCCCCGTTGTGCTTGTAGCGGTAGACGATCTTCCCCTTCTCCTGGTCGTAGAAGGCGATGTCGTCCTTCCCCTTCCCCGCGTGGGTGTACTCCTGGCGGAGCGGGGCCAGCGTTTTCAGGTCGAGATAGTAATCGATCGTGTCGTTGATCGGGTAGATGACGGAGAGAAAGTCCGACGTCCACGCCCGGACGCTCAGGTGATAAACCTCCTTCCCGTTGTACGCCACTTTCCCCTTGAAGGTAAACCGGGCATAGCCCATCGTCACCCCGAGGAATTCGACGCGGTAGACGAGCTCTTCCTTCCCCGTGGCCCACGCAGGCGTGTCCGTGTGCGGCGGAGGCGGCGCGGGCGGCCTTGCCTCGACCGGCGGCGGCTTTCCCTTGCGGTCCTCCCCCGCAGGGGATCCGGCCTCCTGTTTTTCCGCCTCGCGCGGCCCTTCCGGGGAGGGGGAGGCGGCGGGCTTTGCCTCCGCGGGGGGTTCGGAGGGGACCGGCGGGGCGGCAACGGGAATTTCGGCGCCTCCCGGAA
>CAYILU010000085.1:0-6510 GCA_964364235.1 uncultured bacterium
GTATCCACGCCCGGCTACGCCCCCTCGCTACGGAACGCGGTGAGAAATGCGGGTTCTAACCCCCGTCGGGAATCCGGGATGGTAAAAATAAACGGTAAAGATTTGTCCCGATTCTCCGATGAGAAGAACAATGAATGCGATCAACACGGCGAAGAACGTTTTTCACCAGGCAGGCGCCGGCAGGAGGATCCTAGTCGTCGACGACGAGGAGTTCATCCGCGCGCTCGTCCGGGAACGACTTGAAATAGCAGGGTATTCCGTGGAGGAGGCCTGCAACGGGAAGGACGCCTTGTCCAAGCTCGCCGACAGCCCCTTCACGGTTCTCCTCACGGACATCCGGATGCCGGAGATGGACGGGATCACGTTTCTCCGGGAGGCGACCAAGGTTTATCCGGAAATCGCCGGCATCGTGATGTCGGCCCACGCCGAGCTCGACACCGCCGTTTCCGCCCTGAAGATCGGGGCCTGCGACTACATCACCAAGCCGTTCAACTTCGACGTCCTCCTCATCACGATCGAGAACGCGATCCGGAAAAAGGCCCTCGAAAGGGAGCTCAAGGACTACCAGGAGAATCTCGAGATCAAGGTCAAGGAGCAGACCGACCTCATCAACCAGATGTACGTCCGCTCGATCGACGCGCTGATCAAGGCCCTCGAGGCCAAGGACTTTTACACCCGCGGCCATTCCCAGCGGGTGACGATGTACTCCGTGGCGATCGGGAAGGCGATGGACATCCCCCGCGAGCGGATCGAACTTCTCCGCCAGGCCGCGGTCCTCCACGACCTGGGAAAGATCGGCATCCGGGAAGCGGTCCTCAACAAGCCGGGGCGGCTGACGGAGGAGGAGTTCAAGGAGATCACCCTGCACCCCGAGGTGGCCGTCAGGATCCTCGAACCGATCCCGTTCTTCCAGCCCCTGCTTCCGGCGATCCTGCACCACCACGAGCGGTTCGACGGGAAGGGCTACCCGTCCCGTATCGCGGGCAAGGACATCCCCCTGGAATCGCGCATCATGGCGATCGCGGACACCTTCGACGCCATGACCTCCACCCGCGCGTACCGCCAGGCGCTTACGCTGGAGGCCGCCAACACCGAGATCCTCCGGTGTTCGGGGACGCAGTTCGACCCGGACATCGTGCCCGTCTTCATGGCGGTGCAGGGGAAGATCGAGATCCTGGGCGACCTGACGGACCTGATCATGCCCGAAGGGAACGTGGACGCCGTCTTCGCCCGCCCGGCCTGATGCCCTACCTCACGGAAGAGGAACGGAAGGAGCTGCTGGCGATCGCCCGCCGCGCGGCGGTCTCCTGGGTCAAGGAGGGGAAGGTCCCGGAGGAAAACCCTCTCCCCGGGAAGTTAGCCGCGCCCGGCGCGGCGTTCGTGACCCTCACCCGCAAGGGGCGGCTGCGCGGGTGCATCGGGTACACCGAGGCGTCGGCCCCCCTCTGCAAGACGGTTCAGGAGTGCGCCGTGGCCGCGGCCACGGGGGCCCCCCGGTTCCCCCCCGTGGGGCCGGCGGAGGTGGACGCCCTCCGCATCGAGATCTCCGTCCTGACCCCCATGGCCCCGATCCGGCCCGGGGAGGTGGAAGTCGGGGTCCACGGCCTCCTGGTCAGGAAAGGCGGCCGGCGGGGCCTGCTGTTGCCGCAGGTGGCCGTCTTGCACGGCTGGGACCGTGAGACGTTTCTTTCCGCGGTTTGCGAGAAGGCGGGGCTCCCCCGGGACGCGTGGCGGACCGGGGCGGAGCTGTATTCCTTTACCGCCGAGGTGTTCGGGGAGTAGTGTCGGAAACCGCTTTCCCCTTCAGCTTGGCCTTGAGCACCTTCCCCTGGCTGTTCCTGGGCAGGTGGGGTACGAATTCGACCGAGACGGGGACCTTGAAGGGGGCCATGTTCTCCCGGCAGTGGGAAAGGATCGCCTCCGGGTCGGCGTCCGCCCTTTCCTTCCGTTCGACCACGGCGACGGGGACCTCCCCGAAGACGTAGTCCGGCCGCCCGATGACCGCCGCTTCCCTCACGGCGGGGTGCTCCGCGAGGACGTCCTCGATCTCCCTCGGGCAGACCGGGATCCCTCCTACGATCAGCGTGTCGCGCTTCCTGTCCACGATGTAGATGTAGCCTTCCTCGTCGACGGAGGCGATGTCCCCCGTGTGAAGCCATCCTTTCCTCATGACCTCGGCGGTCGACGCGGGGTCGCGGAAGTACCCCTCGAAGACGTTCGGGCCGCGCGCGACGATCTCGCCCACCTGGTTGGGGGCGATCTCCACCCCTCCCTCGTCCACGACTCGCACTTCGACGCCGATCGCCTCCTTGCCCACCGACATCAGCTTTCTCATGTACGGGGCGCTCTCCTCGAGGGAGTGGTCCTCGGCGTGGAGGAACGTCAGAACGCCCGACGACTCGACGTGGCCGTACGACCGGACCATCCCGCAGCGGAAAAACCGGATGGCCCGCTTCTGCAGCTCCACCGGGATCGACGTCCCCCCGTAAAGGACCGTCCGGAGCGTGGCGAGGTTGTACCGGCCGGCGGTGGGGAGGTCCAGGATCTGCGCCATCATCGCGGGGGTGAGCAGGACGTGGGTGATCTTCCGCCGCTCGATGGCCTGCAGAACCTCCTCGGGGTCGAACTCGCGCAGCAGCACGACCGTCCCCCCGAGGTACTGGAACCGCAGCAGGCGCCCTGTCCCCGCCATGAACGGCAGGGGCACGCAGGAGAGGGTGACGTCGTTGCATGACAGGCCGAGCTCCAGGGCCGCGGAGGCGGAGGCGGCGAGCAGGTTCCTGTGGGAGAGCATCGCCCCACTGCGAGTCCCGAAGATCCTGCTCGTGTAGACCTGGATGGCGATATCGGACTCATCAAGCGGTGTTGCGTCGACGGGGAGTTCCGGGACGTCCCCCCCGTTTTTCTTGAGGACGTCGTAGCCCGGAACCTCCTGGTCGACGCAGGCGAACCGTGCGATAGAGGGCAGCCCGGGACGGATCCGGTCGATCGTGTCCCGGAATTCCGCGGCGAACAGCAGGGCCGAGACCTCGGCGTGCGTGAGGATCGCCGTGATCTCCCGCCCGACCAGGAGGTCGTTGAGAGGCACCAGCACCGCGCCGATCTGCGTGACCGCGTAGAACAACTCGACGTAAAGGGGGGGGGTGCGCGTCAGGAGCGCCACGCGGTCGCCTTTCCCCACGCCGAGGTTTCGAAGGGCGGATGCCGACCCGGACACGCGCGCCGACAGGTCCCGGTAGGTGATGGTTTCCCGCCCCATGGCCAGGGCGACGCGGTTCGGGTAGATGCGGGCGTTCCGGGTCAGGACGTCGCGGATGAGCAAGGCGCAAACCTCCGGGATCCTGTATCGTGGCGGGAACCCAGAGTATACTATTTCCGATGCGTCCGTAAAGCGTGAAAGGAACGGCCTTGCCTCCGGAGAATCCCGACGTCTACCCGATCAGCCACAAGGGCAAGGTCTACAATCTCATCACCGCCTTCGACATGACGTTCACCGAGGTGCGCGCCATGCTGGACTGGCTGGAGGAGCGCGGCGCATTCCTGGCGACCCCCGGGGACGAGTTCATGGGGCCCGGGAAGCTGTTCACCTGCGACCTCCCGGGCGCGACGTTCGAGGTCGACGTCCATGGGTTCGAGGTGATCGTCTACCGCAGGAGCCCCTGACGTGGCGGGGGCCCTACGCCTTCGGATGCGAGGGTGAATTCCCTTGAATTGCTTGCCCGGGATTACATAGAATACCCACTTACACTCGACCTGGGTCCGTACGATCCCAAGGCATGGGAGGGGATTCATGGCCACAATTTTATCGCCCAGCGAAAGCTACAGCATCACGGTCCGGGTGGAGATCCAGAACAGGCCCGGAATGCTTGGGAAAGTCACGACGGCGATCGGCGAGGTCGGCGGTGATATCGGCGCCGTGGACCTCTCCGGCCACGGGAAGGGGACCGTCACCCGGGACATCACGGTCCGGGCGAGGGGGATCGACCACGCGCAGGAGATCATCGGCGCCGTCCGGCATGTCCAGGGGGTGAAGATCATCAACGTCTCCGACCGGACGTTCCTGAAGCACCTCGGGGGGAAGATAGAGATCAGCAACAAGATCCCGGTCAAGACGCGAAACGATCTCTCCATGGCGTACACCCCCGGCGTGGCGCGGGTCTGCATGGCGATCGCGAAGGACGTCAAGAAATCGTTCACCCTCACCATCCGGAAAAACACGGTCGCGGTGGTTTCCGACGGCACGGCGGTGCTGGGCCTCGGGGACATCGGCCCCGAGGCGGCGATGCCCGTGATGGAAGGGAAGGCGATGCTGTTCAAGGAGTTCGCGGGGATCGACGCCTGGCCGATCTGCCTGGCCACGAAGGACACCGAGGAGATCATCAAGATCGTGAAGGCCCTGGCCCCGACGTTCGGCGGGATCAACCTGGAGGACATCTCGGCCCCCCGCTGCTTCGAGATCGAGGAGCGTCTCAAGGCGGAGATGGACATCCCGGTGTTCCACGACGACCAGCACGGGACGGCGGTGGTTGTCCTGGCCGCTCTCCTGAACTCGCTGAAGATCGTGAAGAAGCGGATCGAGGACATGAAGATCGTGGTGGCGGGAGTTGGCGCCTCGGGGGTTGCCTGCAGCAAGATCATCATGAACGCGGGTGCGCGCAACATCATCGGGGTGGACCGGATCGGCGCGATCTACAAGGGGCGCAAGCAGCACATGAACTTCATGAAGGAGTGGTACGCGGAGCACACGAACCCGTTCAACGAGAAGGGGAAGATCACGGACGTCATCGCGGGGTCGGACATGTTCCTGGGGCTTGCGGGTCCGGGGCTCATCACGGTGGACGACCTGAAGAAGATGGCGAAGGACCCGATCGTCTTCGCGATGGCGAACCCCGACCCGGAGATCATGCCGGAGGATGCGGCTCCGTGCGTGCGCATCATGGCGACGGGTCGGTCGGACTACCCGAACCAGATCAACAACGTACTCTGCTTTCCGGGGATCTTCCGGGGTGCGCTGGACTCCCGGGCGGTGACCATCAACGAGGAGATGAAGCTCGCGGCGGCGTACGCGATCGCCTCGTGCGTGGCGAAGGAGGAGCTGTCCGAGGACTACGTCATCCCCTCGGTCTTCAACCGGAAGGTGTCGCCGGCGGTGGCGCGCGAAGTGTCCCGCGCCGCGCACCGGACCAAGGTCGCGAAGCGGACTTCGAGGAGCTACTCGGAGATCAACCTGGAGTAGGGGAGGGGGATGATCAACCCGCACATCTTCCGGGAATACGACGTCCGCGGGGTCGTGGGGACTGACCTCACCCCGGAGGCGGTGGTGTCCCTGGGAAAGGGGTTCGGCACCTACGCGATCCGGAAAGGCGTGAAGTCGGTCACCCTGGGCAGGGACTGCCGACTCTCTTCCCCCGGGTTCCGGGACGCCATGGCCGAAGGGCTCTCCTCGACGGGCCTGTCCGTCGTGGACGTGGGGATCTGCCCTTCGCCGCTCCTCTACTTCTCGATCATCCAGTTCAGCGCGGACGGCGGCGTGATGGTCACGGGGAGCCACAACCCCCCCGAGTTCAACGGCTTCAAGCTGTGCGTGGGGCCTTCCCCGCTCTACGGCGAGAAGATCCAGGAGGTCCGGCGGATCATCGAGCGGGGGGAATTCGAGAAGGGCGCCGGCAAGGTGACGGAGCGCACCGTCATTTCGGAGTACCAGCGGTACGTGAAATCGATCCTCTCCCTTCCCCGGAAGATCAAGGCTGTCGTCGACGCGGGTAACGGGACCGCGTCGATGGTCGCCCCCGCGCTCTTCCGCGACATGGGCGTGGAGGTCGTCGAGCTGTTCTGCGAGATGGACGGGCGGTTCCCCAACCACTTCCCGGACCCGACCGTCCCGGAGAACCTCCGGTTCCTCATCCGGGCCGTCCGGGAGCACGGGGCGGACGTGGGGGTGGCATACGACGGCGACGCCGACCGCATCGGGGCGGTCGACGAGAAGGGGAACGTCATCTACGGGGACTACCTCCTGGTGCTCTTCGCGCGGGAGATCCTGTCCCGGAAGCCGGGCGCCGCGATCATCTCGGAGGTCAAGGCCTCCCAGAACCTTTACGACGACGTCGCCCGCCACGGCGGAAGGCCGATCATGTGGAAGGCCGGGCACTCGCTCATCAAGCAGAAGATGAAGGAGGAGGCGGCGGAGGTGGCGGGGGAGATGAGCGGCCACATCTTCTTCTCCGACCGGTACCTGGGTTTCGACGACGCGATCTACGCGTCGCTGCGGCTGTTCGAGATCCTGGCGAAGTCCGACCGGCCCCTGAGCGCCATGCTCTCGGACCTCCCCCCCGTCGTCGCGACGCCCGAGATCCGGGTCGAGTGCCCCGACGACCGGAAGTTCCAGGTCGTGGAGCGGGTGGCCGCCATCGTACGGCCGCAGGCCCGCGAGGTGGTCGACGTGGACGGTGTCCGGGCCCTCTTCGACGGGGGGTGGGGGCTGGTGCGCGCCTCGAACACGCAGCCGGTGCT
>CAYILU010000086.1:0-6503 GCA_964364235.1 uncultured bacterium
AGGAAGTTGTTGCAATGGAACCGCGTATGGAAGCCCAGGATGCTGCTGCCCAGGAGACCGTCGAGGAGCTCCTCGCGCCAGGGGCAGATGGCGAACGCCTCCGGATTCGGCCAGGGTATGTGCCAGAAGGTTATGATGGTCGCCTCGGGCAGCCTGTTGCGGATCATCCGCGGCAGCAGGGCGAAATGGTAGTCCTGCACCAGGACTATCGGGTCCGATGTCTTGGCCTCCTCGACCACGGCGTCGGCGAATTTGCGGTTCGCCTCGATGTACTGTTTCCGGTCGCCGGATCGGAAGGTAGGCCGGACGTGGGCGATGTGGCACAGGGGCCACAGCCCCTCGTTGGCGAACCCGAAGTAGTAGCCCGCCTCCTCCTCGGGCGTGAGCCAGACGCGGCGGATGCTGTAGGCCGGCTTTCCGGGAGGAACTGCGACGCGGTTGTTGGCATCCACTGTTTCGCGGTCCGCCGATCCGCTTCCGTGGGCGATCCACGTCCCCGAGCAGGCTCGCATGACCGGCTCCAGCGCAGTGACCAGCCCGCTCGCGGGCCGCGACACCTCGATGCGGCCGTCGCGGCGAACGTGTATGTACGGCTCCCGGTTGGACACGACCAGGATGTCGTCGCCGCGCAGGTCGTTGCGCAGGATGGTGCGCAGGGCGTCCGGGGACCATGTGATCTGGCTCTCGTCGCGCGCCCGGTATTCCGCCTCCATGTCCCGGATCAGGGTGCGCAGGTCGCCGGCGATGGGACGGAGCTCCGGCATGGGAAGAGGATTGTCCGCCGTGGCCGGCCGTAACAGCCACTCTCCGCGCAGCAGGGCGCGGACCCCCTTCATCCAGCCGCGCCAGCTCAACTCCGCGATGATCACCGTGATCAGCGAAATGACGGCGCCCAGGCCGATGAAGAGGTAGAAAACATAGCGCTTCGTCTCCTCGCTGCGCCGCTGGACGAAGCTCATGTCGTGGACCAGCACGAGGCTGCCGATCCGGGAGCCTTCCGAGTCGACCCCGACGACGGTAACGTTCAGCATCCCCTTGCCGCTCTTGAGCAGCCGGTTCGAAGGATCCTCGAACCTGCCCAGGTCCGCGCATCCGATCTCGGAGGGGAACGTCCTGGTGGCTATGGGCGCGCCGCCCGAGGCGGAGCAAAACCCCAGCGCAAACAGGCGTTCGTCCCGGATGATATTGTTGAAGACGTTAAGGGTCCTGGTCTTGGAGCCGCTTGCCAGGGAATCCTGGATCGAATCATGGATGGCGTTTGCGATGAGGGTCGAGCGCATGTCCATGTCGCGCGCGAACCACCGCAGGGTCAGCCGGTCCACCAGGGGCACGACCGCATAGGCGATGATCGTCAGCGCCAGCGCCAGGGGGACGATGAAGCGCAAGGACAAACGCACGGCCGTCTCCTTTTCCGCAGTCCGGCGCCATGCACTGCGCTGCTTACCTTCCAGTCTTGCTAATTACGAAGGGTTTTTCGCCGCCGCCGGGCTCTGGTTCCCGGTCCCCTCCTCCGGACCGTCGCAGCGACCGGGAAGGTTCACTTCCCGGGAAAAGAGGAGCCGCGGGGGCATCCCTTGGGCACCCAGGATGCCCACCAGCGACTCCAGCCCCTCCGAGACGACGCGCAAATCGTACCCGGAGAGTCCATCGAGACCCTTAAGAAGCAGTCCCTGCGCAACAGCGGGAGACCTCTCGGCGATCGCCTTCCCCTTGCCTGTCAGCTTCACGTCCACAACCCGGTGGTCCCGCTTCGAACGCATCCGAACCGCCAGTCCCTTGGCCTCGAGGCGGTCCAGGATCCCCACGACCGTCGAGGGATGAAGGTACATCTGGCGCGCCAGATCAGACACGCGGATCGGAGCCGATTCCGATAGCACCCGGATCGCCCAGAGCTGCGGCCCTGTCAACCCCCCCACCCGCTGCGCCCGGTTGGAGTAGCCGTGCACCACCTGGATCACGCGGCGAAGGTTGTCGAAAACGCCGGCGATCATGTCCGCTCTCGTTTCCGCGCGGTTTTTCATACCCTCGATCTCCTCCAGGCGAACACATTATTCAGATTGATATTATACAAATTATTTGTATCCTAATCAATATGCCGTGGATCGCGCATGCCCGAAATTCATATGAATGAAGAGTCCTTTTTCTCCCGCCGGCGCCTCGAGGCGATCGTCCGCGGTTCCGCGGATTTCGCAAGGTCGTTGCTTTTCAAATCTATCGAAAGGCTCCGCATCGGGGACCAGACGTTCCACATCCTGCTGGCCTCGACGATCGGAGGGGCCGCGGCGCTGGCCACCGCTGCCTTTCTGTCCCTGATACGCCTCGCCGAATCCTTTTTCTTCGGATCGATTTTCCCCGCGGTGGGCTCCCGGGAGCACCTGATCTTCCTGCTTCCCGCGTTGGGGGGCCTCCTGATCGCGCCTCTCCTCCACTTCTTTCCGTCGGAAACGGAAGGAATCGGGATACCGCACGCGATGGAATCGGTGGCCCTCCGCGGGGGGGTCATGCGGCTGCGGGCTGTGGCGCTTCGGACGGTTGCCGCCGTGCTGACGATCGGATCCGGAGGGTCGGCCGGCCGGTTCGCCCCCAGTGCGGTGCTCGGCGCCGCAGTCGGATCGGGCGTCGGAAGGTTTCTCCGTGTTTCCGGGGAGCGGATGCGAAGCCTCGTGGGTTGCGGAGCTGCAGCGGCCATCGCGGCGGTGTTCAACGCGCCGATCGGGGGCGTCTTCTTCGCACTCGAGGTGCTCCTTGGGGACTTCTCCGCCCAGATATTCGCGCCGATCGTGATTTCATCCGTGGTGGCCACCGCCATCTCCCGCGCATACATCGGAAATCTCCTGTTCCTGGAAGGGATGCCATCCATACAGTTCGCGGGCGCATCCCAGATCGGATTCTGCGGCGTCCTTGGCGCCGTCTGCGGCGCCGCCGCCATCCTGTTCATCCGGACGCTCGACTCGGCGGAAGGTAAGTTTTCCTCTTCCAGGATCCCGCGCTGGCTGCGCGCCGCTGTCGGAGGGGGGATGACGGGGCTCATCGCCGTCAAGTTCCCCCAGGTGCTGGGCACCGACCTCTCGACGCTGGGCGCGGCAGTCAACGGAAACCTCCCCTGGCTGCTCGCGATATGGATCGCCTTCCTGAAAATGCTGGCGACCTCGCTTTCCCTCGGGTCGGGCGGATCCGGCGGCATCGTCGGGCCCTCGCTGTTCATCGGCGGGATGATCGGAGCGTCTGCGGGCGGCGCGCTCGCCTCCTGGTTCCCCTTTCACGCGGGAACCGCGGGCGGCTACGTCCTCGTGGGGATGGCCGCGTTTCTCGCCCCGGTGATCGGCGCCCCCCTGACCGCCATTTTCATCCTGTTCGAGATCACCGGGGACTATTCGGTCATCCTCCCCCTGCTGGCGGCCGTCATATCGTCGATGCTCGTCGCCGGGCGCTTCTCTCGCTTCTCCCTCTATACCCTCAAGCTACACAAGAAGGGGATAGACCTGGCAGGCGGCAGGGAGGCGGGGGTGCTGAAAACCCTGCATGTCCGGGACGTGATGCAACCGGAGATCCATACCATCGCTCCGACCGCAACATTCGCGGACATGTCCCGGCGGTTTCTGGATGACCCGGTGGACTATCTCTACATAACCGGAGAAGGAGCGGAATTGACCGGCGTCGTCTCTTTCGCGGACATACGGCCTTATCTCAAGGAGGAGGGGCTCGCCTCGCTTGTCCTGGCCAGGGACATCGCCACGCCGAACCCCGTTTCCATCACGCCGGATGAGACGCTTTTCGACGCGCTGGCCAAATTCGGATACAAGAACGTGTCGCAGCTTCCGGTGGTATCCGATCCCCACTCGCGGAAACTGGCGGGGGTGCTCCGGCGCAAGGACGTCCTGGAGGCGTACCGGAAAAAGATCCTTTTCCCGTCGCCGTGATATCTTGGAGAGGCATCGCGGACCGCCACCACGCAGAAATCCGCCGCGCGAATATCGGAGCCCGATTCCCCGGGCGATGAGGAAAGGACCTTGACGATGGGCGCCGACTTCATGAGATTCGTTCTCCCGCTCGTCATCGCCGCGCTTTCCACGGTTGCGCTGCTGGTTCTCCGGAATGTCGCATTCCGCCTCTTCCGGCGGTGGGCGGAGCGGACGGAAACCAGTATCGATGACTTCGTCCTGCAGTCGCTCAAGACCCCTTCCGTCTACTGGTGCATCGGGCTCGGCCTCTTCATCGGGATCGGGTTCTCCGATCTCCCCGAAAGGCAGACCGCCTACCTCATCCGGGCCATCGAATTACTGGTCATCCTTTCCGTGACCTTCGCCGTTTCCAACATCGCCGGATCGATCTTCAACGACTACATCCGGAGATCCGAGCTGCCCGTCCAGGGGACCGGCCTCGCCCGAGGGGTCATAAGGGGGACGATCCTCGTGGTCGGGTTTCTCATCCTCCTCTCCGTCCTCGGCATATCCATAACCCCGATCCTCACGGCCCTCGGGGTCGGCGGTCTGGCCGTGGCCCTCGCGCTGCAGGACACGCTTTCGAACCTCTTCGCCGGCATCCACATCCTGGTGGAAAAGCCAATCCGCGTCGGAGACTTCATCCGGCTCGAGACGGGCCAGGAAGGGTACGTCGTGGACATCACCTGGAGGACGACGCGGCTGCGGATGCTTCCCAACAACATGGTCATCATCCCCAACAGCAAGATCGCGCAGAGCACGCTGACGAACTACCATCTCCCGGAAAAACGGATGTCCCTCCTGATCCCCGTCAGCGTGAGCTACTCGTCCGACCCGGACAAGGTCGAGGCGGTTCTCGTCGAGGAGACGGCCGGGGCCGTGGGAGAGATCCCCGGGCTGCTCGGCGATCCGGCGCCTTTCGTGCGGTTCATCCCGGGATTCGGCGAAAGCTCGCTCGATTTCACCCTGATCTGCCAGGTGGCGGAATTCGTCGACCAGTATTACGCGCAGCACGAGCTCCGGAAGCGGATCTTCCGCAGGTTCCATCACGAAGGGATCGAGATCCCGTTCCCGCAAAGGACAGTCCACCTTAAGGAGGACAAGGAAGAGGGAAACCGGGCCTGACCGCGAACCATCGAACCGGATGAGGCAATCGGACCGTACTTTATCTCCGCAGCACGGGGGAAGGAATGAAGCATAATCTGGGAAAAATCCGGATGGTGGAAAAGTACGGAGGGATCCGGGAGGGAGCGGGAACGATCGCCGTTCAGGGGGTGGAGTACCGCCTCAAGCAGATCCTGGCCCGTTGGATGATGGACGTCCCCGAGGTATGGACGCTCGATGGGGGAGAGCTCGGGGACGACAGGTACTGGATAAGGTTCCTCGATGCGGATGACCGTTACGTCGTCGTCTTCGAGTTCGACGGTAAATTCGACATCCTGGCGGAAATGCGCGTGGACAACATGGCCTGGGAAGGAGAGAGCTTTTTCACCTCGCGCACGCGTTGATGCCTCGGGATGCGGTTGCGAATACGCGAAGACAGCGGGCGCGCGCCTTCCTGATATCCGGATTTGTGGTATCTTTTCCCCATGATCGGTTCGCTGTTCTTCCGGTTTCTTGCCTTGTTTTTCGCTGGACTCCTGCTGGCGGGCGCGCCTCCCGCGTCCGCGGACGACCCTTTCTCCCAGCAGACGATCCGGGTCGGGATTCTCGCCCCGCTGTCCGGGCCGTTCGCCTCCGGCGGGTCGTCGTTCCTGCAGGCCGCCACTCTGGCCGTGGAGCAGGCCAACGCCGCGGGGGGGATTCTCGGGCGGCGCGCGGAGCTGGTGATCGCCGACTCCCAGGGACGGGTAGAGGTCGCCAGGTCGGAGGCGCTGCGCCTGATCTCGCGGGAAAAGGTCTTCGCCCTCGTCGGCGCCTACCTGTCGGAGGAGACGGTCGGTGCGATCGAGGCGGCCGCCTCGGCCCGCAGGATCATCATCGTCCCCGTGGCCGCAACCTCGGAGATCACCGACTTGGTGGCCCGCGATTATCCCCGCTACCGGTACGTTTTCCGGGTCGGCTACTCGATCCCCCAGTGGGCCGCGATGCTGGCGGAGTTCCTCCGGCAGAACAAGATCGCCCGCTACGCATTCGTGGGCGCGGGGATCCGGTGGAACCGCGAGCTGGCCGAGGCGCTTTCGAGCAACCTCGCCGCCTCGAGTATCGTCCCCGTCTACGAGGCGTTCTACAGCTCCCGCAGTCCCGCGTTCGAGCCGGTCGCCTCCGCGGTGGCGGCGAAATCCCCCGACATCCTGGTCCTCGGCGACCCCGGAAAAAACTCCGTGATCTTTGTAAAGAGGGTCCGCGAGGGGGGTTCGCAGGTCCCCATCCTTTCCGTGGGGGGGACGCTGGGGGATTCCCGGGTGGCGGCCACCCTCCCCCTGTCCTCGCCGCTCTACGTCCAGGCCGCGGCCTGGAAGGGGGCATCGGAATCCGCGACGCAGTACGTGGACGCGTTCGGGAAGCGGTACGGATATCCCCCGGTGGGGTACAGCGACACGCTCCCCTATGACGCCGTGA
>CAYILU010000087.1:0-6479 GCA_964364235.1 uncultured bacterium
GCGAGGTCTCGCGCGACGTGGCCGCCGAGTTGCACCGGAGGGGGACCTGGCAGGGGTGCAGGAGATATTGACCAGGGAGGTAGCATGAACGCCTCGGAGAGGGAGTATATACCGCACTCGTCGGGATGTTTCCTGTGCGGGGACGAGAACGCCTGCGGCATCCGCACGAGGTTCTTCGTGGAGGGGGACGCCGTGTGCTCGAGAGTCACGATCCCTTCCCACCTCAACGGCTACAAGAAAGTGGCCCACGGGGGTGTACTCGCCGCGCTTCTCGACGAGTCGATGGGGTGGGCGGCGACGGTTTTCGGCGGACTGCGCCGGATGTACCTGACGGGCGAGTTGACCGTGAAATATCTCGCACCGGTCCCCGTCGGAGAGGAGATCGAGGTCAGGAGCCGCCTCGTGGAGGACGCCGGCCGGATCGCCTACAGCGAGGGGGAGCTCCTCAGCGGGGGGAAGGTCTGTGTCCGCGCGAGGGGGAAGTTCCTCCCCATGAGCCGGGAGGCGACGGCCGAGGTGATCCCCTACCTGAAGTTCGACCAGTGCGGGAAATACAGGACGCTGCTCGATCCCGTCAAGGAGGAGAAATGAAGCGTGTGCTGGGGGTCATCGGTTCTCCCCGGAGGATGGGGAACTGCGAGCTGACGGTGAAGGAGATCGCGGCCCGCCTGCCGGAGCCCGCGGAGCTTTCCATGGTGCGACTCGCCGAGAAGGACATCCGGCCCTGCAAAGCGTGCTACCGGTGCCTGACGGGGGAATGTCCGCACGGGGACGACTTCGGCGCGGTGCTCTCCGCGATCGCCTCCGCCGACGGCGTGATCGTCGCGGCGCCCGTTTACCTTTTGGGGGCGCACTCCTCCCTTCAGCGGTTTCTGGACCGGGGGCTGCAATTCTGGAAGCACCTCGACGCGCTCATGGGCAAGCCGTCGGTCGGGGCGGCGCTCGCGGGCGTCAGGGACGGGGAGGGGGCGTCTCTCCTGGGGGTGGAGAATTTCATCCGCGGGATGGGGATGTCGGTCAAGGGGCGTGCGGTGATCCATGCCGCCCTGCCCGGCGAGGTCCTTCTCTCGGAGGAGGGGAGGGCAGCGGCCGCGCGCCTGGCGGGAGCGCTCTTTGCACCGGGGACGCCGAAACCCGGGACTCCATCCTGCACCCGGTGCGGGGGGACCTATTTCGAGTTCCGGGGAGGGGACCGCGTCTACTGCCTCCTGTGCGGCGCCGGCGGGACGGTGGCGGGCGGGGGGGACGGCGTCCGGCTCGAGACCGAGCCGCCCGCCCACTCGTGGCGTGGCCCGGAGGCGAGAAAGGCGCACGGCGAGTGGCTGATCGGGATGAAGGAGCGATACCGCCGGGAGCGGGAGCGTCTGAAGGAGACCTGCCGGCCCTACGCCGGCGGGAACTTCATCTGACGCGGATCCGGACGGCGTAGGCGACGACGCCCGGGGAAGGGCCGGCGGGCAAGTCTGTCCAGCCGGGCATTCCCTCCAGCGGGAGAGTCCCCAATTGCGAAAGCTCCGCGAGGAAGGTCTCCGCGGAGTCCGACGGCACGTGTACGCGCACCTGATCCGGCAAGGCCCCGTTTTCCGACGCGACCGGGCGCGACGGATCGCGGGCCACGGTTCCACCGAGCCTCAAGGCGGCCGCCGCGATCCGCTCCTCCAGCCCCGCGCGATGTTCCCTGGTTACCTCGATCGTCACCTCGCGTCCGTACGGGACCGGGCGCAGGAGCCTGGAGGGGGGCGCCGCGTACAGGGTCGCAACCACCAGGAGGAAGAGCAATACGACGGTCGCCGCTTCGAGCGGGATCTTTCCGCGGGCGGGAAGGCCCCGGTTTTTCCAGAGAGGCTTCCTGTTTTCTTCCCGCTCGATGTCTTTCCGGATTCTCTCCATCGATTCCGCTCCGGGCCGCAGGTTTCATTTTACCGCGGGGAAGGTTGCGGGTACCGGGTATTTTAAGGTATTTTAATCCCGTGAGGGCGGAACTGTGCGGGGAACCGAAATAACCGGGCGGAGGTGATTCTTGAGCGGCCAGATGCTTCTGTTCGCGGCGCTTTCCGTCGCGGCGATCGTGTTGGCGGTGGTGCTTGCGATGACGCTCTGGCGAGTCCGCAAGAGCATCGAGCTCCTCGAACGCCGGGTGGACGAGTCTCTCCGGCAGTTCGAGATGACGGCCGAAGACCTTCGCAAGACCAACGCGTTGGTCCGGGACATCCTCCTTCACGCCGAGAGGGGCGCGGCGAACGTCTTGCACGTGACGGAGGGGGTTCGGGGTTTCCGGAGGACGCTCGACGCGGCAACGTCCGTCCTGGAGCACTCCGTCGTCCCCCTGTTGGGAACCGTGGCTGGCGGCCTGGCAGGAGCGAAGGCCGCCGTGTCGCATGTCGTGAACCGATTTGTTCGAAAGGAGAGCGAACATGTGTGAGGAAAAAGGATATTCATGCGGCGTACTCCTCGCGTTCCTTGCGGGTGGTCTGATCGGTGCGGGTCTTGCCCTGCTTTACGCGCCCGTTTCCGGGAAGGAAGCCCGGGACAAGATCACCGAATTGACCGGGGACCTCAAGAAGAAGGCGGAGGGGTGGACCGGCGACCTGAAGCAGAAGGTCGAATCCTTCGTCGATGAGGAGAAGGCGGTCATCAAGGCGGCCTACGACGCCGGCCGCGAGGCGATGGCGAAGGAGAAGGCGAAGTTCGAGAGTCCGCAGTAGGAACCGATTCCAAAGGCACGGGCGGGCAGGGAGCGGAAAGCCCCTGCCCGCCGCCGTTTACACCCCGTTTTCCCTGATGAGCCGGTCCTCCTAGAAATTCTCCTCGGCGGGCACGAACCACGCCTGCGGGTGCGCGCAGACGGAGCAGTTCGCAGGCGCCCCGGTCCCCTCGTGGATGTGCCCGCACTTCTGGCACTTCCACCGGATCGGTTTCTCGCGCTTGAAGAGGGTTCCCTCCTGGACCCTTTTCAGGAGGGTCTTGTAACGATTCTCGTGATGGGCCTCAACCGTAGCGATGTTCCGGAAAATGGCGGCTGCGACCGGGAACCCTTCCTCCTCGGCGATCTTGCCGAAAGCGGGGTAGATGCTCGTCCACTCTTCGCGCTCCCCCTCGGCTGCCGCCGCCAGGTTCGTGGCGGTGTTGCCGATCCTGGAGGGGTAGCCCGCGGTGATCTCCACGACGCTCCCCTTGAGTTGCTTGAAGTACAGGTGGGCGTGCATCTTCTCGTTGTCCGCGGTCTCGAGAAAGATGCCGGCGATCCCCTCGTAGCCTTCCTTGGAAGCGATTCCGGCGTAGAAAGTGTAGCGATTCCGCGCCTGCGATTCCCCGGCGAAAGCGGCGAGCAGATTCTTCTCCGTCCTCGAACCTTTCAGTCCCATGGCTCCTCCGTTCTTTTGTGTGGGCTAAATGCGATAGTTTCCTGATTATAGAGGTCCCGATGTGAACGTGCAACCGCGATTCGCCGCTGCCCGGAGAAGATCAAGCGATCAGGCGGAGGATGGCGGTCAGGGCGAAGAACGCCGCCGCGAAGAGGACGATCGTGGCGCCCGTGGCGGTGTCGAGGTAGTACGACGCGGCGATCCCGGCAAGCCCGGAAACCAGGGAGATTGCCGTCGCGATCCAGAACGCGGATCCCGCGCCGCGGGCCACGTTGCGCGCGGCGGCGGCCGGCACCACCAGGAGGGCGGTGACGAGCAGGATTCCCACCGCGCGGATGGCCGTCGTGACCACGAGGGCGACGACGAGCGCGAAGGAGGTCTCGAGGGCCCGCCCCTTCACGCCGAGGCTGCGGGCGAATCCCTCGTTGACCCCGAGAAGCAGGATCCGGTTGAAGGTGAAGAAGAGGTAGACGGCGACGCCCACGGAAAGCGCTCCCATCCACAGGACCTCCGCGCCGGAGATCGCCAGGAGGTCGCCGTACAGGTACGACTGCAGGTTCCGGGTCAGCCCTTTCCGCGCGCTGATGACCGCGATCCCCAGGGCGACGACCGTGGAGAAGAAGACCCCGATGACCGTGTCCGGGGAAAGCCCCGTGCGCCCCTTGACCTGGGTGATCGCCCAGGCCACGAAAAGCCCGAAGGCCACCATGGTGAGGAGCGGGTGGATCCCGACGAGAACGCCCAGCGCCACGCCGGTGAACGCGGAGTGCCCGATCGCGTCCGAGAAGAAGGCCATCCGGAACTGGACCAGCGGCACGCCCACGGCCGCCGCGGCGGGGGCGACGAAGAACACGGCAAGGATGGCCCTCTTCATGAACTCCGGCTCCGCGAACGAAAGCGGCAGGAAGTGTCCCATCAGGGAATAGAAGAGGGAGAGGAGGGAGTCCACGGCTACCCGTTCCCTTCGCCGTGCAGGTGGCCGTGCCCGTCCGCGTGCCCGTGGCTTGCCAGGCGGGCGCCGCTCCCGTACATCGCGGAGAGGTTTTCCGGGGTCAGGACCTGGGTCGTCGCCCCCTGGCAGACGATCGACCGGTTGAGGCAGATGACGCGGTCGGCGTGGCGCGTGACCACGGAGAGGTCGTGGCTCACGAGGAGAAGGCTGAACCGGGACTCCCGGTGGATCTGCTCGAGGAAGTCGCAGAAGAGCTCCTCCCCCGAGACGTCCACGCCGGAAACCGGCTCGTCCAGGAGAAGGATGTCGGGGCTGCCGCGCAGCGCAAGGGCGAGCAGGACCCGCTGGAGCTCGCCCCCGGAGAGCTTCCCGAGCGGCCGGTGGATGAGGTGCCCGGCCCCGCCTTTCGAAAGGGCGGCCTCCGCGTCCGTTCTCGACTTGCGGGAATGGCCGAGGAACACGGGGTACCGCTGGGAAGAGAGGGCGAAAAAGTCGAGGACCGTCATCGGGGCGTTCCGGTCCAGGTCGATCCGCTGGGGGACGTAGCCGATGCGGGGGGCCCCCTTCCCGTGCTCCTCGGCGCGGCAGAAGCGGATCTCCCCGGTGTGCGCCACGAGCCCGAGGATGGCGTGAAGCAGGGTGGTCTTCCCGGCGCCGTTGGGACCGATAAGGGCGGTGACCTCGCCGCAGCGGATGTCCGCGTCGATCCCGGAGAGGATCTCCCGCCCGCCGGCGCGCACGGAGAGGTTCCGGATCTCCAGCGTGTGGAAGCGGGCGGCCTGGCTCATCGCGTCCCCAGCGCCTCGAGGATCGTGCGAAGGTTACGCCGCATCACGTCCTCGTACGTGGAGGGCGCCGTCGAGCCGGTTGAGACAGGGTCCAGCGTCCGCACGGGGACCCCGGCCTCGCCGGCGATCATATCGGCGAGCCGCTTCGGGTACTGCGGCTCCCGGAACACGGCGGCGGCCCTCTTTTCCCGGATGACGCGGATCAGCTTCCGGACTTCCCCCGCGGAAGGCTCCTGGCCGGGGGTTTCCTCGATTTCCCCCACGATCTTCAAGCCAAGGTCCCGCGCGAGGTAGTCGAAGACGTTGTGATAGGTGACGATGTTGCGGTTCCGGACCCTGGCCCCCGCCTCCTCGAACTCCCCGGCGAGGGCGGCAAGCCTTGCGACGTAGGTATCGGTGTTGCGGCGGAACACGGATGCGTTCCCGGGGGATGCCTCCGAGAGCGCCTTCTCGATGGCGCGGACCTGGAGGATCGCGTTCCGGGGGCTTACCCATGTGTGCGGATTGATCCCGCCGCGCCCGGCCTCCCCGGAGCGGATCGGCGGAACCCCGGAGGCGGTTTCGACGATCCGGACCCGGGGATTCGCCCTCCGGACGGGGGCGCCCAGGAACTCTTCCATCCCGTGCCCGTTCGTGATGAACAGGTCTGCCGCGGCGATCTTCCGCATGTCTCCCGGCGTCAACGCGTAATCGTGCGGGCACCCCAGCGAGGCGGGAAGCATCAGGTCGACCGAGACGCCGCTCGCGTCCCCGACCACGTTCCGCGTGAACAGGTACATCGGCAGGAAGGAGGCGAGGACACGGAGCTCTCCCGCCGGGGCCGGTACGGGGGAGAGGAACAACGCAAGGGAGAGCAGGCAGGCGGGGATTCTCATCGCCCGCCGTCCTTTTTCCGTCCGCATTCCGCGCAGGCGCCGAAGAACTCCAGAGAGTGGTCCGACACATCGAAGCCCAGCATCCCCCGGATGTCGCTCTCGATCCGGGAAAGATCGCACTTCTTCGGCTGGAAGGACTCGATCCGCCCGCACCCGCGGCAAACGACCCTGTGCCGGTGGGCCCCTTCGGTCACGGCTTCGTAGCGGCGGCTCCTCTCGTGGAGGGCGACGCTGCGGACGAGTCCGAGGGAAACCATCAGGGAAAGGTTCCGGTAGACGGTGGAGGCGTCGGGCTTGGGGTCGGGGATCCGCTCCAGGATTTCCCGCGGGGAAAGCGGCAGGGGGCTCTCCGCGAGGATGCGCAGGACTTCCCCCCTCCCCCGGGTTGCGGGATGTCCCAGGCGACGGAAGGTGTCGGCGGCCGCGTTCACAATCGATTCCCCATGACTGCGAATATATTGCATTCGCAACAAGATTGCAATCGTTCGCCGCCTCGAAT
>CAYILU010000088.1:0-6439 GCA_964364235.1 uncultured bacterium
GTGCGAGGGCGGGACGCGCTGTTCCAGCACTGGCTGGACCCGGTGAAGTAACCCCGGCAGCTCCCACCGCCTGCTTCCTTCCCGCCGCCGGGGAAAAAAATCATGATCCCTGGCGCACCGCACGGTTCTGGTAGAATCCGTAGAATGCTCCGCGTCACCGAGATTTTCGCCAGCATCCAGGGGGAGACTTCCTACGTCGGCCTCCCTTTCGCCTTCGTGCGGCTGACCGGCTGCAACCTGCGGTGCCGCTACTGCGACACCACCTACGCCTACGACAGCGGCGAGGAGTTCCCCCTCGAGGAAGTCGTCTCCCGGGTGGAGGCCTTCGGCATCCCGCGGGTCACCGTGACCGGCGGGGAGCCGCTGCTGCAGCCGGAGGCGCCAACTCTCGTCACGGCCCTCCTGGACCGGGGCCACACGGTCCTCGTCGAGACCAACGGCACGGTCCCCCTCTCCACGCTCGACCCCCGGGCCGTCAAGGTCATGGACGTCAAGTGCCCCGGCTCGGGGGAGGAGCGGAAGATGCTGTGGGATAATTTCTCCGCGCTCACCCCGCGCGACGAGGTCAAGCTCGTCATCGCCTCGGAGGAGGATTACCGGTACGCCAGGGAGATCCTGGCAAAGTATTGTGTGAAAGCCCCGTTCACGGTCCTGCTCTCCCCCGCCTTCGGTTTCCTGCCTCCCGAAAAGCTCGCGGGGTGGATGGTGGGAGACGCGCTGGACGCCCGGTTCCAGCTCCAGCTCCACAAGCTGGTGTGGGGACCGGACGCGAGGGGCGTATGACCGATTCCGCCAAGCCCAAGGGGATCGTGCTCGTCAGCGGCGGGATGGACAGCCTCGTCCTCGCGGCCTTCGCGAAGAGGGAATCGGACATTGCCCTGCTGCACGTGAACTACGGCCAGCGCGCGGAGGGCCGGGAGCTCTCGTGCTTCCACGCGATCGCAAACCACCTGAAGGTCCGCGACCGGCTGGTGGCCGACATCGGCTATCTGAAGGCTATCGGTGGGAGCGCCCTGACCGACCCCTCCGTCCCCGTCCCGGAAGCCGACCTCCACCGCGCCGGGGTCCCCTCGACCTACGTCCCGTTCCGGAACGCCCATTTCGTCTGCATCGCGGCCTCGTGGGCCGAGGTGACCGGCGCGAAAACCATCTACATCGGGGCGGTGATGGCCGACTCCTCCGGGTATCCCGACTGCCGGCCCGAATTCTACGACGCGATGAACGAGGCGATCCGCCGGGGGACGAAGGAAGGCAGCGGGATCACGGTCCGGGCCCCCTTCGTCCGCTTGAAGAAAAAGGACCTCGTCCTGATGGGAAAATCCCTGGGCGTGCCGTTCGAGCGTTCCTGGTCGTGCTACCGGGAAGGGGAGAAGGCATGCGGCCGTTGCGACTCGTGCGCCCTGAGGCTGCGGGCTTTCGCGGAGGCGGGCGTCCCGGATCCGCTCGACTATGAGGCCCCGCCGTCCCGCTGAGCCGGCGACAGCGACCGATGCGCCCACGGTTCGACACCAAGCAGCTCGCCCGGCGCCTCTCCCAAGGGGTTTTCCTCCTCCTCTTCTTCGTCCTGCTGATCAAGACGGACTACGACGGAAGGAACGAGCTCGGGTATCCCGTGAAGATCTTCCTGGACGCCGACCTCCTCGTTCTCCTTTCGTCCCTCCTCTCGGCCTGGAAGCTTCCCGCCACGCTCTTCCTCGCCCTCCTGTTCGTGCCGGTGACCCTGCTGTTCGGCCGAGCGTTCTGCGGATGGGTCTGCCCCTTCGGGACGCTGCACCACGCCGTGAGCTTCACGGGGAAGAAGTCCGTCAAGGAGCGGGGGGTCAAGACCCGGGGGGCGCGATGGAAGTACGCCGTCCTGATCTTCTTCTTAGGGGCGGCGCTGCTGGGGATCCAGCTCTCCGGCCTGCTCGACCCGATCTCGTTCCTCATCCGGTCGCTCTCGCTGTCGGTCCTGCCGGGACTGAACGGCCTGCTCCGCGGGTTCCTCGACTGGGGGTTCCACCTCTCCTGGCGCCCCGTCTCCGACGTCTTCGACGGCGCGTACACGTTCCTGCGGGCTCACTTCCTCTCCTTCTTCCCCGCCCGCTACGAGCAGGCCTTCCTGTTCTTCGCCCTGTTTCTCCTTCTGCTCTCCCTCGACCGGTACCGGACGCGGTTCTTCTGCCGCTTCGTCTGCCCGCTCGGGGGACTCCTGGGGCTCCTCTCCCGCGCCGGGCTGCTGAGGCTGTCGATGAACGAAAAGTGCACGAACTGCATGCGCTGCCGGGACGTCTGCGCCGGCGGAGCCAATCCCCACACGGAGAAGAACTGGTCCCCGTCGGAGTGCGTGACCTGCTTCAACTGCACAGCGACCTGCCCGGAAGGGGCGCTCGAATGGAAATTTACCGTCGCCCGGGGGACGCAGGATCGACTCGACGTCCACCGCCGGGCCGTCCTTGCTTCCCTGACGATCGGCGCGGCCTCCGCCGCCGTCATGAAGACATCCCCCGTTTCCGCGAGGCCGGCGCCGGAGCTCGTCCGTCCCCCGGGGTCGCGAGCGGAGGACGACTTCCTCTCCCGGTGCGTCCGCTGCGGCGAGTGCATGAAGGTCTGCATCACGGGAGGCCTCCAGCCCACCCTGTTCTCGGCGGGGATCGAGGGGATCTGGACGCCCCTGCTGGTGTCGAAGATCGGCTACTGCGAATACAACTGCACCCTGTGCGGGCAGGTTTGCCCCACGTCCGCGATCCGGAAGCTCACCCCGGAGGAGAAACGGAAGACCGTCATCGGCCTGGCGTTCGTCGACCCCTCGCGGTGCATCCCCTTCGCGCAGGGGACCCCCTGCATCGTCTGCGAGGAGCATTGCCCAACGCCCAGGAAAGCAATCGTGTTCACCGAGCGCCCGGGGAAAGGCGGCCGCACCGTGAAGGTCCCCGTGGTCGTCCTGGACCTCTGCATCGGATGCGGCATCTGCGAGTACAAGTGCCCGGTCGCCGACCTCGCGGGGATCCGGGTCACCTCCGTCGGCGAGTCCCGCAACCCGCGGAACCGGTTGAATCTGCCCGTTGGTCCCTACCCGCCCTGAAAAATATTTCCCTTTGACAATTGGGCGCTTCGCCGATAGATTCATTCGCTAATCGGGCGGGGGGGATTTTTCACTGAATCTTTTTGCCTCTCCGTCCGTTCTAATTGTCAGGAGAGGGAAACGTGGCCCATTTTTACGAAAACAAGCGGGGGCAAAACGCCAACTGGGAGGACGTCGGCGGGTTCAACGTGCAGCTGCTGATGGAGATCCGGAACGCGATGCTGGACGTCGAGACCGGCTCGGGACCTCCGCCCCTTCCGCAGGGGATGGCCTCGGAATGGATCAAGCGGCTCCCGGTGTTCGATTTCCCCGACGACGAGATCGGTTAGCCGGGCAGTCCCAGGACCTTCAGGTAGACCTTCCGGATCCGTTCGGTTTCCTTCCGGTATCGCTCCATCAGCGCGGGGTCCGATGCCCCCGGGTCGAACTGCTCGATGGAGGCGTCGTGGGAGAGTCGCAGCCGGACCTCCAGGGCGCGCAGGAAACGATACCCTTCGTCCAGCACCTGGAATTCCTCCGCGGTGAGGATGCCGGCCCGCGTCAGCTCGTAAAGCGCCTTCAGCGTCGCCCGGCACCGCAGGGAAGGATGGTCGCGGCAGCGCAGCATCTGCAGGTACTGGGCGGCGAACTCCACGTCGACGACCCCGCCCCGCCCCACCTTGAGGTTCAGCCGGTCGGTGCGCTCACGCCCCAGCTCCACCTCCATCCGCATCCTTAGCCGGTGAATCTCCTCCGCCGCGCCGGGGGGAAGCGGCCGCTCGTAGATGAACCGGGCCACCATCTCCTCCACCTTCTTCCCGAACTCCCGGTCCCCCGCGACGAAGCGGCACTTGAGCAGCGCCTGGCGCTCCCACAGCTGGGCCGACTGCTCGTGGTACCTCTCGAACGCGGCAAGGGAGGAGACCAGGGGGCCGGCGTTTCCGGAAGGGCGCAGGCGGGTGTCGAGTTTGTAGACGTACCCCTCCCGCGTCACCGTGGTCAGGATCGAGATCAGCCGCTGGGCCACTTTCGCGAAGTACTCGTGGTTTGCCACCTTCCGGAACTCCGCCGCCCCGGCACCCGGAACGGTCTCCCCCGCCCCGGAGTACAGGAAGATGATGTCGAGGTCGCTGTGATACGAGAGCTCCTCGGCGCCGAGCTTGCCCATCCCCAGCACGCAGAACCGGGCCTCCTTCCCGCCTCCCTCCGTCGTGTCCACCGGGACGCCGAACCGGCGCGCCACCTCCCTGCGGGCGAGGACGAGCGCGCCGGAGAGCAGGACCTCCGCCAGGGCGGAGACCTGGTGCATCCCTTCCTCCAGGGACAGGTTTCCCGCGAGGTCGTGTGCGCCGATCCTCAACGTCTCCAGGTTCTTGAAGCGTCGCAGCTCGTCCATCTCCTGCTCGAAGTCGGCGCAGGAGGCCAGGATCTCCCCCAGCTCCCTGCGCAGGTCGGACTTCGTCTTGACGAGGGCGGCGAGGTCTTGCTTGAGGAAGGTGTCCAGCAACTCCGGGTGGCGCAGGAGATAGCCCGAGAGAAACCGGCTGCTCCCGAAGAGGCGGACCAGGGCGTCGATCACCCTTGGGTTCTCGAAGAGCATCGCGTAGAACATCGTCCGCGCCCCGATCGCCGCCAGGAAGCGCTCGGTGTGGGCGAGCGCCATGTCGGGGGCGGGGGTGCGGATCACGCGGGAGAGCACGGCGGGGCCGATCTTCTCCAGGTACCGTCGGGCGCGGGCGGGGAGCCGCACGAAGGGCGGGCCTTCCCGGAGGGCGGCGAGATTCCGTCGCGCGGCGTGGGGATCGGCGAACCCCAGGGCCGCCAGCCGGGCGATCCCCTCCTCCTCATCGAGCTCCTGGAAGAACAGCGCCAGGACGTCGGGGGGGATGTCGGAGGGGAACTCCTCCTGGGCCCCGCGGAAGAGCCGGCCGTAGATCGACCGGACGTTCCCGGCGTGCCGGTCCAGCGCCGAGAGGAGCGCATCACGGTCCGGCAGCCCCATCGTCCGCGACAGGCGGCGCAGGTCCTCCTCCCGCTGCGGGAGAACGTGCGTCTGCCGCTCCTGGAAGACCTGGATCCGGTGCTCCAGCGCCCTCAGGAACGCGTACGCCTCCGCCAGCGCCTTGCGCTCCTCCTCCGGGACGATCCCCTGCCGGACGAGTTCCGAAAGCGCCTCCATCGTCCCCCGCACGCGGAGCGCGGGGTTCTTCCCCCCGTAGATCAACTGGTGCGCCTGCGCGAAAAACTCGATCTCCCGGATCCCCCCCGCCCCGAGCTTCACGTCCCGGCCCCCCTTCCGCGCGCGGGCGGCGGCCAGGTTGATCCGCTCCTTCATCTCCTTGATCTCCTCGATGGAGGTGAAGTCCAGGTATTTCCGGTACACGAAAGGGGTGACGATCCCCAGGAACTCCTCCCCCACCTCGAGGTCCCCCGCGACCGGACGGGCCTTGATCAGCGCGGCGCGCTCCCACGTCTGCCCCCAGGACTCGTAGTAGATCTCGGCCGAGCGGAGGGAGTTGGCAAGGTCTCCCCGGGTCCCCTCCGGGCGCAGCCGCAGGTCCACCCGGAAGACGAAGCCGTCCTCCGTGACCTCGGAGACGATGCGGGTGATCATTTCCGAGAGCCGGACGAAGTACTGGTGAAGGGAGATCGGCTTCCCCTCCCTGCCGCCGTCCGTCGTCCCGGAGTCCGTCTCGTAGAGATAGAGCAGGTCGATGTCGGAGCTGAAGTTGAGCTCGCGGGCGCCGAGCTTCCCCATCCCCATGACCACGAAGCCGCACTCGCGCCCTTCCGCCCCCTCGACCCGCGGCGCGCCGTACCGCTCCGTGAGCAGGCGCCTCGCGAAGAAGAGCGCACCGGAGAGCGCCGCGGACGCCAGTGCGGAAAGGTCCCCCATCACCTCGGCCAGGGGGGCAATGCCCGAAAGGTCGCGCGCCCCGATCCTGGCCACTTCGCGCAGCTTGATGCGGCGCAGGGCGGCTTTCACCTCCGCCTCGTCGTCGCACCGCGCGGCCTCCGATACCGCTTCCGAGAGGAGGTCCGCGGGGTCCGGCCGGCGCCTGAAGCCGTCGTCCAGGAAAAGGAAGGAGAAGATCTCCCGCCGGCGGGCAACCTGCTCCGCGAGAAACTCCGACCCCCCGAGCAGTGCCCCCAGAACGGGGAGAATCCCCGGGCGGGCCAGTGCCGCGGAGAGCTCTTCCGGCGGGATGGCGTCGGCCATCTTCGAGAGGTTGAGGAGGAAGGCCAGCGGGTCCGGAGCGGCCCGCGCCCCCTCGAAAGCGACGGAAAGCTCCGGTTCCCCCCACGAGAGGCGCTTCCGGATCTCCTCGACGAGCGCCATGGCGCGCGCGGTGTCTCCCACGCCGAGCGCCTGCAGCCGGTCGCACAGGGATCGTG
>CAYILU010000089.1:0-6311 GCA_964364235.1 uncultured bacterium
GTCGGCGGGGATCTCCCGGATGGAATATTTTCTGGTCATCCCGGCGATTGTACCCCACGCGGCGCGGCAGTGCAGGCAGTCGCTGCGGCAGGGGCCGCAGGAGCCGATGTCCCGCGGGGAAAAAGCGGGAAGAGAGGAAGCGGCTTCTATTTGCCGGGCTGCGCCGGGGGAGAGGGCGCCGGCATGGCGGGGACTTCCTGCGGGCGTACCGGTCCGGGCATCGACGAGCCCGGGATCCCGCCCTTCATGATCGTGGGGGAGATCCTGCCGCTGGCGAAGTAGGCCAGGAAGAGGGACGTCAGCATGAAGACGATCGCCGCCCCCGCCGTCATCTTTCCCAGGAAGCTGGTGGGGCCGCTCGACCCGAAGAGGGTCTGGGACGACCCGCCGCCGAACACGGCGCCGATGTCGGTCCCCTTGCCCGTCTGGAGAAGGATGATCAGGATGAGGGCGATGGATACGACCACGTGGACGATGATGACCATGGTATACATCACGCTTCTACGGTTCCTCCGTTACTTGTACTTGACGATGCCGGCGAACGAGCCCGCCTTGAGGCTCGCTCCGCCGACGAGCGCGCCGTCGATGTCCGCCTGCGCCATCAGGTCGGCGATATTTTCCGGTTTGACGGACCCCCCGTAGAGGATCCGGACGGCTTCGGCGGCGCCGCGCTCCCACAGCTCTGTCAGGATCCCGCGCAGGAAGGCGTGAACCTCCTGCGCCTGCGCCGGGGTGGCCGTTCTCCCCGTCCCGATCGCCCACACCGGCTCGTAGGCGACGACGACTTTCTGCGCTTGCGCGAAATCCACCCCCGAAAGGCCCGCCCGGAGCTGCCGGTCCGCCACCTCGAACGTCTTTCCCGACTCCCGCTCCTCGAGGGTCTCCCCCAGGCACAGGATCGGGACGAGCCCGGCGGCGAGCGCGGCCTTGACCTTGCGGTTCACGTTCTCGTCCGTCTCGGCGAAATACAGCCTGCGCTCCGAGTGGCCGATGATCGCGTAACCGGCGCCGGCGTTCTTCACCATGCCGGGCGAGATTTCCCCCGTGTAGGCTCCCTCGGCGGCGAAGTGCACGTTCTGCGACGCCACCCCCACGTTGCTCCCCGCCGTGAGCGAAGCCACGAGGGGAAGCGACGGAAAAGGAGGGGCCAGGACGATCTCGACCCCCTTGACGCCGGAAACCATCGGGAGGAACTCCTTCACGAAGGAGGCCGACTCCCCCGACGTCTTGTACATCTTCCAGTTGCCTGCGATGAGCGGGGTGCGCATCCCGTTACTTCTTCCCCGCCACGAACTTCGCGAGGTCGAGCATCCGGCAGGAGTACCCCCACTCGTTGTCGTACCACGCCAGGACCTTCGCCATCTTCCCGTCGATTACCTTGGTCGAGAGGGAGTCGAACTCGGAGGAATAACAGGAGTGGTTGAAGTCGATGGAGACCAGCGGCTCGTCGACGTACCGGAGGATCCCCTTCAGGGGGCCTTCCGCCGCCTTCTTCACGGCCGCGTTGATCTCCTCGGCCGTCGCGGCCCTGGACAGGTCGACCGTCAGGTCGACGACGGAGACGTTGGGCGTGGGGACCCGGATCGCCATCCCGTCGAGTTTCCCCTTCAATTCGGGGATGACGAGGGCGACCGCCTTGGCGGCGCCGGTGGTCGTCGGGATCATGGAAACGGCCGCGGCGCGCGCCCGCCGCAGGTCCTTGTGCGGCAGGTCGAGGATCCTCTGGTCGTTGGTGTAGGCGTGGATCGTGGTCATCAGCCCCCGCTCGATCCCGAAGGTGTCGAGGAGCACCTTGGCGACCGGCGCCAGGCAGTTCGTCGTGCAGGAGGCGTTGGAGAGAATGAAGTGCTTCGCGGGGTCGAAGGTCTCCTCGTTGACGCCCATCACGAAGGTGGCGTCGGGGTTCTTCGCCGGCGCGGAGATGATCACGCGCTTCGCCCCCGCCTTGAGGTGCTTTTCCGCCCCTTCCCGCTCCGTGAACTTGCCGGTCGATTCGATCACGACCTCGACGCCTAACTTCCCCCAGGGCAGCTCGGACGGATCCTTCACGGCCAGCACCTGGACCGTCCTGCCGGCCACGGTGAGAGCGTTTTCCTTCACCTCCACCGATTCCTCGAACCGGCCGTGAATGGAGTCGTATTTCAGGAGGTGCGCCAGCGTCCTGGCGTCCGTGATGTCGTTTACGGCGACGATCTCCAGCGCGGAGTCCTTGTACGCCGCGCGGAGGAAATTCCGCCCGATCCGCCCGAAACCGTTGATGCCGACTTTGACGGCCATGTCAGGACCCTCCCGGTATGGATTGTCGCGTCAGGTTATTGAGCCGGAAAAAGATAAATTATACTCCGTTACGCTTCCCTGTCAAATCGTCCCGCGACCCCGTCCCGCAACCCTTCCCGTCCAGGATGCCGTACACCCAGCCGATCGCGCTCTCCTCCGGAAACGCTTCTTTTTCCATCTCCCCCCCCTCCAGGCGAAAGAGTGTGACGGCCCGGAACCCCCGGGCCATGGCGACGAGGCCCGCGGATCCGAGCCGAAGGGTCCGCATGCGGGGAGACGGGATGCCGCCGGCCTTCCCGGCCTGGAGCACCCGGGCGAAAAGGCCCGGATCGACCCGGTAAGGGAGGAGGAAGGCCCCTTCCCGGGCGCTCACCGCCGGGGGTCCGGCGGCGGCCTCGGGGAATTCGAGGAAGACCCCTTCCCCCCGCAGGAGAGGGTAGCGGTACTTCGCCAGGAAGAACTTCACCTCCGCCTCGTCCCCGGAGTAAATCAGGATAAAGGGGCGGAACCCGGCTTCCTCCACGGGAATCCACCGGTCGAGCCAGCCCGCCGCCAGGTTGCGCGCGCCGGGAGGGGGGGCCGGGCGCGTCCAATGCCGGGCGGCGAGGATGCCCGTTGCCGCCGCCGCAAGGACGGCCGGCGGGAAAGGCGGGAGATAGCGGAGCGTGACCGCTCCCGCGAAAACGGGCAGCGCGAGCGAAAGGATGAACCCGAGGGAGTCCGCAACGCGGCGATGGGTCGCCTCCCGGGAGAAGTGCCCGGCACGGGTGAGCCTGCAATAGAGCGGGACGCCGAGAAAGAGGGCTTTCCGTTTTTCCTCCGAAAACGTTCCGGAAACGACCAGCACGGAACGGGCCTCCTTGGGGCCCAGCCAGTCCATGGGGGAGAAGCCGCATGCGTCCAGGAGCAGCACCAGCGCCCCGGACAGGCCGGCGAGGAACGACGCGGACGGGTGTCCGGCCGCGAGGAGAAGCGCGCCCGCGGAGCAAATCGCGAAGCCGGCGACCGGGGAGATCCGCGGGAGGGCGGGGATGCGGAACCGCTCCCGAACGCACGCGATCCCCCGTTCCGAGAGCTCCTTCTCCAGGTTTCCGATCGGGTCGTTTTTGCCCGCCCGTTCCATCACCTGTATACTAAAGAAACTATTTCCGGCCCGCGCAAGCGTTATTTCGGTATGGGGTGTGCAACCCGCCCGGAAGGCGAAGCGACTTCCGGCAACGGCGGCTGGAGGGGAAGGCCCCCCCTGCGCCGTCAATTGAAGCCGAACCCCTTCTTGATCAGGAGGTCGACCGGGTCGATGGCCCCGGTCTTGGAGAAGGGGATCCGGATGACCCCGACCACCGGTGCGTCGAGTCCCACGGAGCCGTTGAACTCGTAGTCGAGCCGGCGGGCCTGCAGCATCTGTCGCCCGACTTTCGAGAAGGCCTCCGGGCGCACCGTGAGCGGCACCTTGACTTCGGTGACCCCGGATGCCTCGATCCGGAGGTCCGACCGCTGCTCCCCCTCCGCCACCGTCTCCCGCCCGATGATCGCGGTGTAGGCGACGTAGGTGACATTAAGCGGGTAGGTGTTGGGGTTGTCCACCGAGAGGGTCAGCCGGAACCCCCATGGCCCCTTGGGGTCGACGAGGGGGTTCGAGGCGAGCGCGACGTCGACGACCCGGACCTTCGGGGGCTTGAAGACCTCCTTCATGAGCCCCCTGCAGGAATTGGCCGCGAAGGAGAAGGCGAGCAGGGCGAGCAGGAGGAGAGAACGCTTGGCGATCCGCATTTCCGACATCCGCGTGCCGCTGGAATTCCCGGAGAAGGATCTTTTTCCGCGGGTCCTTGCCATTATAGGAGTTCCCGGGGAGGAGGTGGAGCATTTTTTGCTCGTCCGGCGCGGCCTGGACGCGCGCCGCAAGGGGGAAATTCGCCGCGTCTGCACGGTGGAGATCTCCCTCCGCTCCCCGGAACTCGAGGAGCGGGTCTGTTC
This sequence comes from uncultured bacterium, assembly GCA_964364235.1. Classification (GTDB taxonomy): domain Bacteria; phylum Desulfobacterota; class Deferrimicrobia; order Deferrimicrobiales; family Deferrimicrobiaceae; genus JAKALO01. The sequence goes on from CAYILU010000089.1 coordinate 4,252, forward strand.
CCGGGTGGCTTCCGCGCGCCGGATTCCGGTCGCGTCCGCCCCGTTCCTCCGTGAAAAGGACGTCCCCACGCCCCCGGTGCGGCCGGTCGTCGTCGGGGCGGGGCCCGCCGGCCTGTTCGCGGCGCTGACCCTCGCCCGCTTCGGCGCCCCGCCGCTCCTCCTGGAGCGGGGCAGGCCCGTCGAGGAGCGGTCCCTCCACGTCGCCTCCTTCTGGAAGTCGGGGGCCATCGACCCCAATAGCAACGTCCAGTTCGGCGAGGGGGGGGCGGGGACGTTTTCCGACGGGAAGCTCACGACGCGCATCGGGGACCCGCTCGTCGCATACGTGATCGGCGCCTTCGAGGAGTTTTCCGGGCTGCCCGGCCTGCGGCTGGAAGCCAGGCCCCACGTGGGTTCCGACCGGCTGAAAGGGTTCTGCCGGCGCATGCGGGAAGAGCTCCTCTCGCTGGGGGCCGAGGTCCGGTACGGGGCGCGGGTCGACAAGGTCGACGCCGGCGGGGGCCAGGTCCGGGCCGTGCGCCTCTCCACCGGCGAGGAGATCCCGTGCGGCCATTTGCTGCTGGCCATCGGCCACTCGGCGCGGGACACCGCGCGGATGCTCCTGTCGGAAGGCGTGAAAATGTCCCCGAAGGCGTTCGCGGTCGGCTTCCGGGTGGAGCACCCCCAGGAGCTGATCGACCGGATCCAGTACGGAAAAGCGGCGGGGCGCGCCGGTGTTCCGCCCGCGGATTACCGGCTGGCCGCCCGGGCCCCCTCGGGGAGAGGGGTCTACTCCTTCTGCATGTGCCCCGGGGGAGAGGTGATGGCCGCGTCCTCGGGGCCGGGGGAGATGCCCGTCAACGGGATGAGCGCGAACGCGCGTGGCTCGGGGCACGCCAACAGCGGGATCGTGGCGACGGTGTCGGCCGTCGATTTCGGCGAGGGGGACGTTTTCGCCGGCGTCCGCTTCCAGGAGACGCTCGAGGCGCGCGCCTTCCGGAAGGGGGGAGGGGGGTTCGGGATCCCCGCGATGAATCTCATGGGGTTCGTCGAAGGGAAGGACCGGAACCTGTCCCGTGGGAGAGCGCTCGCCCCCCGGGTGGCGCGGGCGAACCTCTCCGGGATCCTCCCGAGGGAGGTGGAGGAGGATCTGCGGTTCGGCCTGCTCCGGTTCGGGGAGACGCTCCGGGGTTTCCTCACGCAGGAGGGGACGCTCTACGCGGTGGAGTCCAGGACGTCCTCCCCGGTCCGGATGGAGCGGGAGAATTATGAGTCGGTCAGCATGAAAGGGCTGTATCCTGTGGGGGAAGGGGCGGGGCACGCCGGTGGGATCGTCTCCTCCGCCGTGGACGGGATACGGGGCGCCCTTCGCATACTCGAAAAACTCTCCGGATAAGGGCGGTGTGTCGATGGGGAAAACGAAGTTCGTCAAGGACATCAAGGAAGGGGAACCGGTCCGTGACCTGTTCCTCGTGGGGAACAAGGCGCAGCTGTTGAGCAACTCGGGGAAGCCGTACCTGACCCTCACGCTGCGCGACCGGACCGGACAGTTCGAGGGGCGCGTCTGGGACCGCGCCGAGGAGATCGGGAAGCGGTTCGAGCGGGACGACATCGTCGAGATCAGCGGGAGCGCCATCCAGTACCAGGGGCGGATGCAGCTCAAGGTCCAGGACGTCCAGAAGGTCGCGGGGGAGAAGCCGGACCTGGCGGACTTCCTCCCGGTGGCGAAACAGGGGATCGAGCCGCTCTGGAAGAAGCTTCGGGAGCTGGTGGCCGGGGTCGCCGACGCCGACCTGCGCATGCTGCTCGAGGCCGTCTTTCCGGACCCCCCGGGCACCGACATGGCGCGCCGGTTCCGCCAGGCCCCGGGCGGGAAGCGCATGCACCACGACTACATCGGGGGGCTGCTCGAGCACACCGTGTCCGTGGCCGAGGTCTGCCGCTTCCTCTCCACACACTACGAGGGGGTCGACGGCGACCTGCTGGTTGCGGGGGCGCTCCTGCACGACATCGGGAAGGTGGAGGAGCTATCGTACGAGGGGACGTTCGACTACACCGACGAGGGGCGGCTGTTAGGGCAC
>CAYILU010000090.1:0-4409 GCA_964364235.1 uncultured bacterium
CGAGCAGGCGCTCGCCTTCTTCCAGATCCACGGCTACGGCACCGTGAACCTCAAGCTCCAGGGCGAGAAGGGCCTGCGCAATACGGTCAAGGTCGAGAAGAACCTGGAAAGCCTCCTGGATGCGCTGGTGTCGTGGAAGGGGCAGGACCTGCACCTGTCCGCGGGCGCGATCCCCTCGATCCGGGTCGACAACGAGATTCGGCGCCTGGCCCTGCCCGCGTTCAAGCCGGCCGAGATCGAGCATATGATCTACGGGATCATGACCCCGGAGCAGAAGCGGACGTTCCAGGACTTCAAGGAGCTCGATTTCGCCTACTCGCTCCAGGGCCTGGCCCGGTTCCGCTGCAACGTCTACCGGCAGCGAAGCTCCATCGCTTTCACCGCGAGGCACGTCGCGGACTTCATCCCGAGCGCGGCCGAGCTCGGGCTGCCTGATTTTCTCCGGGATTACGCGCTCAAGACGCAGGGGCTCATCCTGATCAGCGGACCCAACGGCCACGGGAAATCCACCACGCTCGCCAACCTGGTGGAAGTGGTCAACCGGGAGCGGAAGGCCAACGTCATCACGATCGAGGACCCGATCGAGTTCACGCACCGGCACAAGAACTCGAACATCAACCAGCGGGAGGTGGGGACAGACACGCTGTCCTTCGCCGACGGCCTGCGGCACATCTTCCGGCAGAACCCCGACGTGATCGTCATCGGCGAGCTCCGCGACTACGAGAGCATCTCCATCGCGTTGACGGCGGCGGAGACCGGACACCTTGTCATGGGAACGCTGCATGCGAACAGTGCGACGGCTTCGGTGGACCGGATCATCGACATCTTCCCGGGGAACCAGCAGCCCCAGATCCGCGCACAGCTTGCCGAGAGTCTCCTCCTGGTGTTTTCCCAGCGGCTCCTGCGGCGGGCCACCGGGATCGGCAGGACCCTTGCGTGGGAGAAAATGGGCAATTCGCTCCGCGTCCGGAACGCCATCAGGGAGGGGAAGGTCAACCAGATGCGCGGCCTGATGCAGGCGAACCTCGAGGAGCTGGTCAGCATCGACTGGACCCTGGCGGAGATGGTCGCGGCAGGGAAAGTGAAGTACGAGGAAGCTCTCAAGTACGCGGACAACACCACCTACCTGAACGACCTTCTCAAGGTCCGCGGGGTCTTCAAGTAAATCCGGCAGGCATGTTTTCATGAAACATGGCCGGTCGGGGGAGGAGGGGATATGATCGGGAAGAAGATCCGCCTCGAGCGGATCATCGACCGGAACACCCGGAGGACGGTGATCGTCCCGATGGACCATGGCGTGACCGTCGGACCCATCCCCGGGCTCGTCCAGATCCCGCCCGCCGCCAACCTCATTGCGGAGGGCGGGGCGAACGCCGCCGTGGTGCACCGGGGTGCCGCCATGTTCGGCCACCGCGGCTACGGGAAAGACCTGGGTCTCATCCTCCACCTTTCCGCCAGCACGAACCTCTCCCCGGACTCCAACCGGAAGGTACTGGTGGCGACGGTCGAGGACGCCCTGCAGATGGGCGCGGACGCGGTGTCGATCCACGTGAACCTGGGCACCGACGACGAGGCGCAGATGCTCAGGGATTTCGGTTCGGTGTCCAGCGCCTGCCAGCGCTGGGGGATGCCCCTCCTCGCGATGATCTACACCCGCGGCCCGAAGATCAAGAACGAATTCGACGTCCGGTACGTGCGCCACGCGGCGCGGGTGGGCGCGGAGATGGGCGCGGACATCGTAAAGGTCCCCTACACGGGGAGCCCGGAGACGTTCCGGGAGGTCGTGGACGGGTGCGCGTCCCCCGTGGTCATCGCCGGGGGGGAGAAGATGGAAAGCGACGAGGAGGTCCTCCGCATGGTCCGGGACTCCATCGCGACGGGGGGCGCCGGGGCATCCATCGGGAGAAACGTCTTCCAGCACAGGTCCCCGGCGGCGATGGTCAAGGCGATCGTCGCGATCGTACACGGGGGGGCTACCGTGCCGGAGGCAATGGCTCTTCTCAGGGCCAAGGGGAAGTAATGGCCACCGTGCTCTGGGCGCGGGTTTTCCCGTGGAGCAAGGAGATCGCGCTTTCCGCGCTGGAGTCGGGCGTCGAGACGCTGTGGGTTCCCGAGGGCTGCGGGGGGAAGGCGCGGGAGCTGGGGAGGGTCGTCACCGTGTGCGCGGACGGGGATTTCCGCGAGGGGCGGGATTTCCGGGTGACCGGCATGGAAAAGAAGGAGGACGAGACGGCGATCCTCTCCTCGCCCCCGGAAACGATCTGGGTCGTCTTCCCGCGGGAGCGGGAGGTCATACCCCTCGAGAACCTGGTCGCGTGGCGGCGAAAGATCCTGGTGGCCGCGCGGACCCCCGAAGAGGTGAGGCTCTACCGTGGGGTCCTCGAGAAAGGGGTCCACGGAATCGTCCTGGAGGCGGACACCCCGGCCCGGATGCGCGAGCTGGCCTCCGCCGCGCGGAAAGAGACGGAGAAGGCCCGACTGGTCGAGGCGCGGGTCACCGAGGTCTCCCTGCTGGGGATCGGCGACCGGGTCTGCGTGGACACCTGCACGCTGATCGAGGGAAGCCGCGGGATGCTGGTCGGGAATTCGAGCGCGGGTCTGTTCCTGGTCTGCGCCGAGAACGTCCCCAACCCCTATGTCCTTCCACGGCCCTTCCGCATCAACGCGGGGGCGGTCCATTCCTACTGCCGGCTCCCCGGCGGGCGGACCGCCTACCTTTCCGAGCTTGCCTCGGGCTCCGAGGTTCTGCTGGTCGACGAGGCCGGTGAAGGGGAGGTCTCCACGGTCGGCCGCGTCAAGGTGGAGCGGCGACCCCTTCTCCTGGTCCGGGCGCGGGCCGCTTCCGGAAACACCCGCTCGGTCATTCTGCAGAACGCGGAAACGATCCGGCTGGCAGGCCCCGGGGGCGCGACGGTGTCCGTGGCGAAACTTTCCGTGGGAGACGCGGTTCTCCTCGCGGAGGAGGAGGCGGGCAGGCACTTCGGGGTGGCGGTCGAGGAGACGATCCGGGAAAATTGAGACGTTCCCTTTCCCCCGGGAATGTATAATGTTCTTATTGCCGGCTATCGTGAAGGAGGAAACATGTTCGGACTCGGCTTGCCGGAGTTGCTGATCATTCTCGTCATCGTTGTCCTGCTCTTTGGCGCGGGGAAACTCCCCCAGATCGGGTCGGGCATCGGTGAAGGGATCCGGAATTTCAAGAAGTCCATGAAGGAAAAGAACGAGGTCGACGTCACGCCCGCCAAGACCGACGACCAGAAGAAGTAGGGCCTGCGTTATTCCCCGTCCTTCGCCTCCAGGCGGTAGGCGCTGATCCCTTCGGGGGCGTTGAAAAACACCACCATGAACGGGACGGATTTTCCCGGCGCGACGTCCATGTTCACCAGCTTGTCGCCGAAGCGGTTGGACAGCGCCGCCTCGATCTTCTCGCGGCTGGTCACGCGCAACGTTTCCCCCGCGAGGACGTTCCCCGCGTAGCAGGTTTTTTCCGCGACCGGATTGTCGTTGCTGTCCAGCAGCGCCGCCTGGACCCGGGTCCCGCTCTTCCTGGACCGTCCCACGTTTGTCACCTGCCCCTTGATGATGAACAGGTTCCCCGCATTCGTAGCCGGCTCGTAGTAACCGATCAGGTTGCGGACGTCGTATTGCGGGCCGGGTTTGCCCTTGCCTTGCAGCCACAGGGATTCCATCCCGGGTACCAGCCCCCGCAACAATTCCTGCCCGCTTTTCGTGAAACCGAGGTACGCCCCTCCTCCCGCGAGCCCGACGAACAGGAGGACGAGGGCGACCAGCGAGGGCCGGAGAAGCGGGGTGGCGGCCGCCCGGGATTCGGGAGGCCTCGGCCGGAACGATTCCCTGCCTGCCGGCGTTTCCGTCGGGGGCAGGGGGGGAAGACCGCTTTCCGCGGGGCCCTCCGGTGGGGGCGCCTCCAGATCCCGGGTCAGGAAATCGATGGGAGGAGGAGCCGCCGGGATCTCGGGCGGCCCGGCGGAACCCTGGGGTTCCTGCCGGAGGCTGGTGGAGATGTCGAACTCATCGGGCCGGGTTTCCTTCTCGTGTCCCTCCCGGAGAAAACCGAGGGAGTCCTTGTCGCTCATGAGGAAATCGGACGTTTGGGGCTCCGCGATTGCGGCTTCCCGGAACGGCTCTTTCACGGGAGGCTCGACAGCGGCCGGCGCTTCCTTTTCGAGGAGATCAAAAAGGGGTTCATCCGCCGACCCGAGAGAGAAGTCCATCTTCTCCTCCGGCCGGAAGTCGACGATGAGTCCCTCCACCCCTGGAAACTCTCCTTTTTCCGACTCCGGGAGGAACTCCCCCTCCGGCGGACCGGGAACGAGGAATTTCTCGAAAGCGGTGTCCACCTCGTCTTTCCCGGGGGCCGGCGCGGCCTCCGCGATTGGCGGGACGAC
>CAYILU010000090.1:4509-6278 GCA_964364235.1 uncultured bacterium
CTTCGTGCGCGGCAGGGTCGAACCCGACGGTCGGGAATGGCGAAGGCGGCATCGAAGCGGCATGCGTCGACGGAGCCGAAGCGGGCCGCTCGTCGAGGGACTCGCGGACGGCGGAACGCAGGTCGAGCATCCCGCTCCCGGCCTTAACGGCGTATGCCGGGGGTATTTCGACGGGCTTGAGGACCAGGATGGACTCCCCGCACCGCCGGCACCGGACGCGTGCCCCTTTCCCCTTGATCTTGGCCTCATCCAGCCGGAACCGTGCGCGGCACGCGGGACACTCGATGATCATCTACATCCTCCGTCAGATGGCGTTGGACCGCCGGCTATCTCATCCGACTATAGTGAATTTTCGACGGCCACTCAAGACCGCACTTTACGGCTTGCGTGGCCGCTCGCCCAGCGAACAGAGCATGATGCCTACCTCGTAGAGAAGGTAGAACGGGACGGCGATCAGGATTTGGGAGACGACATCAGGCGGCGTGAGGACCGCGCCCAGGAGCAGCACCCCGACGACGGCGACCTTTCTCCCCTTCCGGAGGAGGGCGGAGGAGAGGATCCCCGCCCGCCCGAGGAGGTAAAGCAGCAGCGGGAGTTCGAACAGGAAGCCGAAGATCAGGAGCAGCCGGAGGATGAGGGAGAGGGACTCCTTCATCGAGGGCATGGGAACGATGATGGATCGGCCGAACGAAAGGAAGAAGGAGAAGATCTGCGGAATGGCCACGTAATACCCGAACGCCATCCCCCCGAGGAGACCCACGGTCGACCATCCGGCGAAGGCGATGAAAAGCGACCTCTCCTTGCGGTAGAGCCCCGGCGAGACGAAGCGCCAGAGCTGGAAGAAGATCACCGGGCTGGAGAGGATGAACCCTCCCCAGAGTGCGACCTTGAAGTAGGTGAGGAACGCCTCCGTGAGCTCCGTGAAGATGAGGCGGGAGTTTCCGGGGAGGTGGATCAGGAGCGGCCGCAGAAGCACCTTGTAGATGTCTTCCGCCCAGTTGTAGCAGAGCCCCGTCCCGACGGCGAGCGCGATGAGGGAGCGGATCAGCCGGCGGCGCAGTTCCTCCAGGTGATCGGTAAGCGGGAGCCTCGCTTCCTCGTTCATGAAACTCGGGGGCCTTCCGGTTTCATCCCTGGGGCGATGGCGTCGTGGGGTCTTTCGCTTCGGCGGGGGTCCCGGGGGGGTCGTGCGGGGCGGCGGCCCCGGCGGCCGGGTTCTCCTCTTTCGCGGGTTCTTCCTTCATGGCCTCGTCGATCCCCCTCTTCACTTCTTCGGAGGCCTTTTTAAATTCCGCGATTCCCTTCCCCATGCTCTTGGCCAGATCCGGCAGCCGTTTGGGCCCGAAAAAGATCAGGACCACGACCAGGATGATCAGCATCTCCTGAAAGCCGATTCCGAACATCTTTCGTCCCCCGCGAATTCCTGATTCAAATACTATACTCCGGCTTCCGCGCCATTGCCACGTTATCCGATCGGATAACGCGCCTATCCGATCGTACAGGGGGACCGTGCGACAGGAACGGCCCGATGGGAACAGGAGGCTGTTTTTTCAGGCATTTCCGGGAAGGCACGGGAATTGAAGAAAATTTCGGCAGTAAGCCCACGCTTGCGAGTGTGGCGTCTCGTAGGAGGAGATCCGTGTTCCTGGGTATCGACGTAGGATCGATCAGCGTGAAGTTTGCCCTTTTCGTTCCGCCGGGTGGCGATCCGGTTCCCGAGGGGGTCCGCGGCGGCTTCCAGGACCCGGAGCCGATCGCCATGCCGGAAG
>CAYILU010000091.1:0-6263 GCA_964364235.1 uncultured bacterium
CGTCCCCCGCGGCGGTCATCACGCGGTCCGGAAGGGAAAGGCTTGCCGCGGCGACGACGGCGGACCACCCGGCGCCGTTCTCGGCGGCCCCCCCCTCGCCAAGAAGGATCCGGCCGGCCTCCATGTCCCAGGAGGCCTTCGGGGCCCGGACGATCATCCCGTTGGAGATTCCCGGAAGGAAAAGCGTCACGCCGTCGGCGGAAAGCTTCCGCGCAAGGAGCAGGTAGGAAGCCCGATCGGAGGTGAGCCGGTATTGCGGCCCCTCCTTCCTGATCTCCCGCACCTCGACGTCCCGGAGGAGGACTTCGGGGCCGGCCGGGCGCTCCACGGCCGTTCCCCCGCCGTCGCGCGGCCCCGGCTCTCTCGCCGATATCGCGGCCAGGAGGAGCCCGATGCCCCCAAGGATCGTGAGCAGCGCCCCAAGGGAGAGGATCCTCCGGCGACTCATTTACGAACCGCCGGCGAAATACCTGGAGGCGACCTTTTCCCAGGCCCCGCTGGAGCGTAAAACGAACTCGATTATTTCCCGGACCGCCCCGTGCCCCCCGGGGCGCGAGGAGATGAAATCGGCCGCCTCGAGGACATAGCCCTCGGCGTCCGCCACGGTCGCGGCGAACCCCACCTGCCGCAGGAGGGGCACGTCGACGATGTCGTCGCCCACATAGGACGTCTCATCGGCGGAAACCCCGGTCTCATCGAGGATCCGGCGCCAGACCTCCACCTTGTCGGTCGCGCCCTGACGGACGAGAGAGATCCCCAGCTCCCTCGCGCGGACCGCGACCACCTCCGACGTCCGGCCCGTGATGATGCCCACCTCGACGCCGGCGCGTTGAAGCATCTTGATGCCGTGTCCGTCCCGGACGTGAAACCGCTTCATCTCCCGCCCGTCGACGTCGTAGACGATCCCGCCGTCGGTCAGGACGCCGTCCACGTCGACCAGGAAGAGGCGGACTCTCGCCGCCTTTTCGGCGGCTCCGGGCCGGAGCGTCGGCGCTTTCATCCCCCGCCCGCCTTCAGGAGGTCGTGGATGTGGACGATCCCCACCATCCGGGCCGGATCCTTCGCGTCGAAGACGAAAAGGCTCGTGATCGAATGTTTCTGCATCTTCCGCAGGGCGGAAGCCGCAAGCTCCGAGGAGGACAGGCGCTTGGGGTTGGAAGTCATCACCTGCTCGGCACGCGTGCCGAAGAGGTCGACGCCGCTCGCCATCGCCCGCCGGACGTCGCCGTCCGTGATCACCCCCACCAGTACGCCGGATCCGTTCACGACGCCGGTGACCCCCAGCCGCTTCGCGCTGATCGTGAAGAGGGCGTCTTTCAGGGGCGTATCGCAGGAAACCAGGGGGATGTCGTCGCCCTTGTGCATCAGGTCCTCCACCGTCAGGAGCTTGAGGCCCAGCGCCCCGGCGGGGTGGAGCATCGCGAAGTCCTGCGCGGAGAACCCCTTCTCCTCGAACAGGACGACCGAGATGGCGTCCCCCATCGCCAGCGCCGCCGTGGTGGACGCGGTGGGGGCAAGGCCCATCGGGCACGCCTCTTCGCGCACGCCCACGTCGATCACGGCGTCCGCGTGGCGTGCCAGGGTGGAGCCCGGCTTGCCCGTCAGGGCGATGAGCGAAAGCCCCAGCCGCTTGAAGATGGGGAGCAGCCGCACCACCTCCTGGGTCTCGCCCGAGTTCGACAGCGCGATGACGATGTCCCCCTCCAGGACCATCCCGATGTCGCCGTGAAGCCCCTCCGCCGGGTGGAGGAAAAAGGCCGGCGTCCCGGTGGAGGCCAGGGTCGCGGCGATCTTGCGGCCGATGAGGCCGGACTTCCCCATCCCGGTCACGATCACCTTTCCGGGGGCGGAAAGCAGCAACTCGACGGCCCGGGTGAAATTGGGGTCGAGCTTCTCCCGCAGTCCCAGGATCCCCTCCGCCTCCACGGAGAGAACCCTTCCCGCCCGCCCCGTCAGGTCGCGGCTCATGCGACGCTTCCTCCCGCGGCGTCCCCGGCCTCCACCGCCCGCCGGATCGCGAGAAGGGTTTGCAGGAGCGGCTCCAGATCGGCGAGCGGCAGGCTGTTGGGGCCGTCGGAAAGGGCGCGGTCCGGGTCCGGGTGGACCTCGAGGAACACCCCGTCCACCCCGGCCGCCACGGCGGCCCTCGACAGGGGTGCGACGAACCGCCGGTCCCCCGAGGAGGCCTTCCCGGCGCCGCCGGGCAGCTGGACGCTGTGCGTGGCGTCGAAGATCACGGGGCATATCGTCTCGCGGATCGCGGGGATCCCCCGGAAGTCGACGACCAGGTTGTTGTAGCCGAACGTGGTACCCCGCTCGGTGACGAGGACGTTGCGGTTCCCGGTCGACGTCACCTTCTCCACGGCGTTCTCCATGTCCCAGGGGGCCATGAACTGCCCTTTCTTGATGTTGACCGGCAGCCCCGTCTCACCGGCCGCCGTCAGCAGGTCGGTCTGCCGGCAGAGGAACGCCGGGATCTGGAGCAGGTCGACCACCGCGGCCGCGGCCGCGGCCTGGCGCGGGTCGTGGACGTCCGTGGTCACCGGCAGCCGGAACCTCCGCTTGACCTCCCCTAAGATGCGCAGCCCCTCGGCCTCTCCGGGTCCGCGGTAGGACCCCTTCGAGGAGCGGTTCGCCTTGTCGAAGGAGCCCTTGAAGACGAGGGGGACCCCGAGACGGGAGGACAGGCCGGACAGGAAATCCGCGACAGCCAACGCCAGCGCCTCGGATTCCAGGACGCAGGGGCCGGCGATGAAGACCGGAGGGTTCCCTCGACCGACCCGGAAACGGCCCGCGATCTCGACTTGGCGGATCACGTTGCGACCTGTCCCCGGGAGACCGCGTGGGCGGCGCCGATGAAATCGAGGAACAGCGGGTGGGGGGCCATCGGCCGCGACTGGAACTCGGGGTGGAACTGGCAGCCCAGGAACCAGGGGTGGTCCTGGATCTCCACGATCTCCACCAGGCGCCCGTCCGGCGAGAGGCCCGTGATCCGGAGCCCCCTGGCGGTCAGCGCCTCCCGGAACTCGTTGTTGAACTCGTAGCGGTGCCGGTGGCGCTCCGAGACTTCCGGGACGCCGTACGCCTTCCGGGCAAGCGATTTCTCGGAGAGGCGGCAGGGGTAGGCCCCGAGCCGCATCGTCGCCCCCTTCTCCACCACGCCGCGCTGGTCCGGCATGAGGTCGATGACCGCGCACTCGCTCCCGGCGTCGAGCTCCCGGCTGGTGGCCGCGGGGAGCCCGCAGACGTTCCGCGCGAATTCGACGACGGCGACCTGCATCCCCAGGCAGATGCCGAAATAGGGGAGCCGGTTCTCCCGCGCGTACTTCGCGGCGGCGATCTTCCCCTCCACCCCGCGCGACCCGAACCCCCCGGGGACGAGAATGCCGTCGGCGCCCTTCAGGAGCGCCTCGGCGCCCTGGCGCTCGACCTCCTCGGAGTCCACGTACCGGTGGAGGACCCGGACCGAGTGGCCGATCCCGCCGTGCGTCAGCGCCTCGTTCAGGCTCTTGTACGACTCCCGCAGGTTCACGTATTTCCCCACGATGGCGATCGTGACCTCGCCCACCGGGTTCTTCCACTTCTCAACGACCTCCGCCCAGGCGTCGAGCCGGGGCTCCCCCGCCCAGATGTTCAGGGACTCCATGATCTTGTCGTCCAGCCCCTCCTGGTGGAAGACCAGCGGCAGCTCGTAGATCTGCTCCACGTCCCGCGCCGTGATGACCGCGTCCTCGGTCACGTTGCAGAACAGCGCGATCTTCGCCTTGATGTCCTTGGGCAGCGGCCGGTCGCAGCGGCACAGCAGGACGTCCGGCTGGATGCCGATGGAGCGCAGCTCCTTCACGCTGTGCTGGGTGGGCTTGGTCTTGAGCTCCCCCGCCGTGCCGATGTAGGGGACGAGCGTCACGTGGACGTAGAGGACGTTCTCCTTCCCGCGGTCGGTCCGCACCTGCCGGATCGCCTCGAGGAACGGGAGGCTCTCGATGTCGCCCACGGTGCCGCCGACCTCCACGATCGCCAGATCGTACCCCTGGGCCGCCGTGTAGATGACCCGCTTGATCTCGTCGGTGATGTGGGGGATGACCTGGATCGTCCCGCCGAGGTAGTCGCCCCGCCGCTCCTTGGTGATCACCGAGTGGTAGATCTTGCCGGTCGTGCAGTTGTTCTTCTTGCCCATCCGGGAGGAGACGTACCGCTCGTAGTGGCCCAGGTCGAGGTCGGTCTCGGCGCCGTCGTCGGTCACGAACACCTCGCCGTGCTGGAACGGGTTCATCGTGCCGGGATCGACATTGATGTAGGGGTCGAGCTTGAGCATCGTGATCTTCAGGCCGCGGGCCTCGAGGAGCGCGCCGATCGTTGCGGCCGCCAGCCCCTTCCCCAGGGAGGACACCACGCCCCCCGTCACGAAGATGAACTTCGGCTTTACCGTCCGTTCCGCCCGCATAGCCTCTCCTTGACGGCGATCAGGTCCTCGGGGGTGTCCACCCCCACCGAGTCGAACTCCACGTCGACGACGCGGATCTTGTAGCCGTTCTGCAGAACCCGGAGCTGCTCCAGCCGCTCCGCCTCCTCCAGCGCCGCCGGGGGGAGCGCGGCGACCGTGAACAGGAAATCCTTCCGGTACCCGTAGATCCCCAGGTGCTTCCGGTACCTGCCGGTTCCGGCGTCCCGGTAATGGGGGATGGGGGACCGGGAGAAGTAGAGCGCATCCCCGCGATCGTCGGTGACCACCTTCACGACGGAGGGGCTCAGGAACTCCTCCGGGTCCTCCCGGGGGAGGGCCGCCGTCGTCATCGAGACTGCCGGGTCGGAGAGCAGGGGGGCCGCCACCGCGTCGATCACCGAGGGGTGCATCATCGGCTCATCGCCCTGAAGGTTTACAATGACCTCTTCGGCAAGGCCCCGCGCAGTCTCGGCCACCCGGTCCGTCCCGGAGGCGCAGGCAGGCGAGGTCATCCTCGCCTCCCCCCCGAACCCGCGGACCGCCTCGACGATGCGCAGGTCGTCGGTGGCCACCACAACGCGGGAGGCAAGCCGCGATTTCCTTGCCTTTTCCCAAACATACCATATCATCGGACGACCGTCTATTTGGACCAGGGGCTTCCCCGGAAACCGGGTGGACGCGTACCGGGCGGGGATCACAACCGCCACGCCTTTCGGGGGAATGCTCACGGGAAGAGGGGGGCCGCGGGGAGCCCGTCCCCCTCCGGGAATCCCGCCATCAGGTTGAAGCACTGTACGGCCGCCCCCGAAGCGCCCTTCACGAGGTTGTCGATGGCCGAGACCACGATCAGCCTGCGGGTCTTCTCGTCCGCCAGGAAGGCGACGTCGCAGAAGTTGCTTCCCGATACGTCCTTGGTGGACGGGAGGACGCCGGGCGGGCACAGCCTGACGAACGGCTCCTTCGCGTAATGCTTCCGGTATGCCGCCTCCACCGCCCCCGCTGCGACCTTCGGCCGCATCGTCGCGTAGCAGGTGGCCAGGATCCCGCGGACCATCGGGATCAGGTGGGGTACGAAGGTGATCGAAACCTTCTCCCCCGCGGCCAGCGACAGCTCCTGGTCCATCTCGGGATTGTGGCGGTGCTTCGGCAGCCCGTACGGGCGGACCCCTCCCTCGACCTCGGGGTAGTGGAACCCCGGGGACGGGCTCCTCCCCCCGCCGGAGACCCCGGTCTTGCAGTCGGCGACGATCCCCTTGAGGTCGATCAGCCGCTCCGCGAGCAGCGGGTACAGCGCGAGAATCACCGACGTCGGGAAGCATCCGGGAACCGCCGCGAGCCGGGTCTTCCGAAGGGGCTCCCGGTAGACCTCGGGCAGGCCGTACACCGCCCTTGCGGCCAGGGACGGGCTCCCGTGCAGGACGCCGTAGACGGATTCGTAAAGGGGGATGCTCCGGAAGCGGAAGTCCGCAGAGAGGTCCACGACAGGGACCTTCCGGGAAAGAATCTTCGAGGCCACGGACGCGGAAACCGTGTGGGGAAGCGCCAGGAAGGCCGTGTCGAAGTCGGCGGAAAGCGCCGCGTCCGTCTTGCCGAAAGCCGCGCCGGCCAGCCTCCCGCGAAACGGGGGGAACGCCTGGTCGACCGGCAGGCCGGAATACTGCTCGGAGGTGAGCACGGAAATTTTCACGCGGGGGTGGGACAGCAGAAGCCGGATGAGCTCGAACCCGGTGTACCCCGTCGCCCCGAAAATAGCGACCCTCTTCATGATTTTCTCCTTAGAGGGGAGCGTCCCCACCGGGGACATTCCTGCCTCTTCCTT
>CAYILU010000092.1:0-3223 GCA_964364235.1 uncultured bacterium
TCCACGCCCGGCTACGCCCCCTCGCTACGGAACGCGGTGAGAAATGCGGGCTAGGCCGATGAGCCGGCGGAGCACGTAGGACAGAATCCCCCCGTGGCGGTAGTAGTGGACCTCCTCCGGCGTGTCGATGCGGGCGATCGCCGGGAACGTCTTTTCCTTCCCGTCGAGAGCGGCGCGCACCGTCATCCGCTTTCCGGGAGAAACCCCTGCGGCGATCCCCTCGACGGCGTATGTCTCCTTCCCGGTCAGTCCGAGCGTCTCGCGGTTCGCGCCGTCCGCAAGCTGCAGCGGAAGGACCCCCATGCCGACGAGGTTGCTCCGGTGGATCCGCTCGAAGCTCTCCGCCAGGACCGCCCGTACCCCCAGGAGCCTTGGTCCCTTGGCCGCCCAGTCGCGGGAGGAGCCTGAGCCGTACTCCTTCCCCGCGAGAACGAGGAGCGGAACCCCTTCCCGACCGTAGCGCATCGCCGCGTCGTAGATCGGCATCCGCTCCCCGTCCGGGAGATGGACGGTCCACCCCCCCTCGGTGCCGGGCGCCAGGAGGTTGCGCAGGCGGATGTTCGCGAAGGTCCCCCGCATCATCACCTCGTGGTTTCCCCGGCGGCTGCCGTAGGAGTTGAAGTCCTCCCGCTTCACGCCGCGCTCGAGAAGGTAGCGTCCCGCCGGGCTGTCCGGGTCGATGTCGCCCGCGGGGGAAATGTGGTCGGTGGTCACGGAGTCCCCGAGCACGGCCAGGGCCCGAAGGCCCGCGAAGTCCCCGCATGGCGCGGGAACGGCCGGGAGGTTCTCGAAAAACGGCGGATTCTTGACGTAGGTGGAGGACGGCTCCCACGCGAAGCATTGGTCGCCCGGGACGGGAAGCGCTTTCCACGCGGCGTCCCCCTCGAACACCTCCTCGTACTCCTTCCGGAACATCTCCGACTTGACGCAGGCGCGGACGACCTCCGCGATTTCCCCCGGCGCAGGCCAGATTTCCTTCAGGAACACGGGGGATCCGTTCGGGTCGAAGCCGACCGGGTCCCGGGACAGGTCGACCTGGATGCTCCCGGCGAGCGCGTAGGCGACGACCAGGAGGGGCGACGCGAGATAGTTGGCGCGGCACAGCGGGTGGATCCGGCCCTCGAAGTTCCGGTTCCCCGACAGTACGGAGGCGACCGCGAGGTTCCCCCCGCGGATCGCGTCGGCCACCGGCCCCGGGAGCGGCCCGGAGTTGCCGATGCAGGTGGTGCAGCCGTACCCCGCAAGGTGAAACCCCAGACCCTCGAGGTAGGGGGTAAGGCCCGAGCGGTCGAGGTAGCGCGACACGACCTTCGATCCGGGGGCAAAGCTGGTCTTTACCCAGAGCGGGACGCGCAGGCCCCGCCCGATCGCCTTCTTCGCGAGGAGCCCCGCGCCGACCATCACGGAGGGGTTGGAGGTGTTCGTGCAGCTGGTGATCGCGGCGATGACCACCGCCCCGTCGTTGAGAAGAAACGACTGCCCGGCGTGCGTGACTGGCGCCTCTCCCGCGGACGCGGTCCCGCTCGAGGACGGCTCCGGTCCCCCTGCCGGGCGCCCCCCCTCCGCGTGCCAGCGGTCGTGGATCTCCTTGGCGGGGGGCTCGGACGCCTTTCCCCAGCCAGGGAGCGCATTCCGGAACGACTCGCTCACCCCCTTGAGCGGAACCCGGTCCTGCGGCCTCCGCGGCCCGGCAAGGCAGGGCTCCACGGTCGACAGGTCGAGAGAGAGGGTTTCCGAGAAGGAGGGGTCGGGCGTGTCGTCCGACCGGAACAGCCCCTGGAGCTTGCAGTACGTTTCCACGAGCCGGACCTGCTCCCGGTCCCTTCCCGTGAAGCGAAGATAGGACAAGGTTTCGCCGTCCACCGGGAAGAAGCCGACGGTGGCCCCGTACTCCGGCGCCATGTTGGAGATCGTGGCCCGGTCGGCCACCGAAAGGGAGGACAGGCCCGCCCCGTGGAACTCCACGAACTTCCCGACGACCCCCTTCGCCCGCAGCGCCTGGGTGACCGTCAGGACGAGGTCCGTCGCCGTGGCCCCTTCCGGGAGCTGTCCGGACAACCGGAATCCCACCACTTCCGGGATAAGCATCGAGACCGGCTGGCCGAGCATCGCCGCTTCCGCCTCGATCCCGCCGACGCCCCACCCGAGGACGCCAAGCCCGTTGACCATCGGCGTGTGGGAGTCCGTCCCGACGAGCGTGTCCGGGCAGGCCTGGAAAGCGCCCCGGATCTTTTTCCGGAAGACCACGGATGCCAGATATTCCAGGTTGACCTGGTGGCAGATGCCCGTCCCCGGGGGTACCACGCGGAGATTCCGGAAAGCCTTCTGGCCCCATCGTAAAAAGGCGTACCGCTCGCCGTTGCGCTCATACTCGCGCCGGACGTTCTCCCCGAAGGCGGACACCGTCCCGAACCGGTCCACCTGGACGGAGTGGTCGATCACCAGGTCCGCAGGCATCAGGGGGTTGATCCGCTTCGGGTCCCCTCCCATCCGGAGGGCGGCGTCCCGCATGGCGGCGAGGTCGACCAGGGCCGGCACGCCAGTGAAATCCTGGAGCAGGACGCGGGCGGGGCGATAGGCGATCTCCTTTTCCGGGAGTCGGCCCGGCGCCCACCGGGCCAGGGCCTCGATGTCCTCCGATCGCACGGTGCTCCCGTCCTCCCACCGCAGGAGGTTTTCCAGCAGGATCTTGATGGAGAAGGGGAGGCGGAAGACCGATCCGACCCCCCGCTTTTCGAGCGCCCCCAGGCGGAAGATCTCGTGCGGAGTCCCGCCGATCGCCCGCCTTTCCCTTGCACCGAAACTGTCCGGGTGTCTTTTGGCCATGGTCCCCCTCCCGAGTCGGTGATAAAAATAAGATGATACCATGAAGAAATTCCCGTGCCGGCAACCGGGCCGCTCCTGCGCATCCATGCGCCTGCGGCACTAGGCCATCCCTGGCTGTCGTAGCGAGGGACTAAGGGGGTGCTCCCGTAGACACGTTCACGCTTCTCGGCATCGCCGTGGGGCTGGCGATGGACGCCTTTGCCGTCGCGGTGGCGACGGGCATCGTTCTGGGGAACGTCTCGGGACGGCAGGCCTTCCGCCTCTCCTTCCACTTCGGCTTCTTCCAGTTCCTGATGCCGGTGATCGGCTGGCTGGCGGGGTTGTCCCTGGAGCGGTATCTGAGCGGCTACGACCACTGGCTGGCTTTCGGCCTCCTCGGCTTCATCGGCGGAAAGAT
>CAYILU010000092.1:3323-6258 GCA_964364235.1 uncultured bacterium
GCGGCTACGACCACTGGCTGGCTTTCGGCCTCCTCGGCTTCATCGGCGGAAAGATGGTTTTCGAAGCGTTCCGGAGAGATGGATCGGCCCGGCCGGCCTCCGACCCGACGCGCGGGGCTTCCCTCGTTCTCCTCTCGGTGGCGACGAGCGTGGATGCCCTTGCGGTCGGTTTAAGCCTGGGGGTGCTGCGCCTCCGGATCTGGTATCCCGCCGTCGTGATCGGCCTGGTCGCCGCCGCGCTGACCGCTGCGGGGATACACCTGGGGCGCCCCCTCGGGAGCCGGCTCGGCAGGAAGATGGAGATCGTCGGCGGCCTGGTCCTCATGGGGATCGGCCTCAAGATCCTGTTCCAGCACCTGTACGGCGGTTGATCCCGGCCCCCCTTCCCGAAACCGGGCGGCGGGGGTATCATCGCAGCATCGCGGGAAAACGGCGTTGCCGCGGGGGCGCTTGCAACCCCGCTTCTTTTTTGCGATTCCCTGGCGGCTGCCACCGGAGGAGACGTTGCCGGAAACGGTAGGAACCCCGCTCCTGTGGGCGGGTTTCACGGTGTTCGTCATCGGCATGCTTGTCCTCGACCTTCTCGTCTTCCAGAAGCGGGAGCACGAGGTCGGGCCGAAGGAGGCCCTCGCCTGGAGCATCGGCTGGATCTCGCTGGCCATGCTCTTCAACGTCGGGGTGTACCGGTTCTTCGGGGCCGAGCGCGGCCTGGAGTTCTTCACGGGGTACCTGATCGAGCTTGCGCTCTCCGTCGACAACCTGTTCGTGTTCATCCTGATCTTCTCCACGTTCCACGTGCGCCCGGCCGATCAGCACCGGGTCCTCTTCTGGGGGATTTTGGGCGCCCAGGTCATGCGGGCGGTCTTCATCCTCGCCGGCGCCGCGCTGCTCAATGCGTTCTACTGGGTCATCTACCTCTTCGGGGGGTTCCTGGTCTTCACCGGCGTGAAGATCCTCCTGGCCCGCGGCAGCGAGGTCCACCCGGAGAACAACCCCCTCCTGAAACTCTTCGGGAAGATCGTCCCGACGCTGCCCGATTCCTACGGAGGGCGGTTCACGGTGAAGCTGCACGGCCGCCGGTACGCAACGTCGCTCCTTCCCGTTCTCGTCGTCGTCGAGGCGACCGACCTCGTGTTCGCGGTCGATTCGATCCCGGCCGTCTTCGGGGTGACGAAGGACCCGTTCATCGTTTACACCTCAAACATCTTCGCCATCCTGGGTTTGCGGGCCCTCTATTTTCTCCTGGCCCACGCGATGGAGAAATTCCGCTACCTCAAGTTCGGGCTGGGGTTCGTGCTTCTTTTCATCGGGGTGAAAATGATCGTCGCGGAGTGGGTCCTGGTGCCGATCCGGCTCTCCCTGTTCGTCGTGGCAGGCCTGCTGGGGGCCTCCGTCCTCGCGTCGCTCATCCGTCCCCCGCGGGCGGAAGGGGAGCGGGAAGCGGGATCCGGTGGTAAGATGGGGCCTGGACCGGGAAAAGAGGGTTAGAGCCGGGGGAAGAACGGCCCGTCGCGGACCGTCGGTGGCGGACCATCGCATGCAAGATCATATCAGGGGGAGATCTCGTGGACCAGTCGACGCTTGACGCGCGCGCCATCAACGCCATCCGGTTCCTGTCGGTAGACGCCGTGCAGAAGGCGAAATCGGGCCATCCAGGCACGCCGATGGGTCTGGCGCCGCTGTCGTACCTGTTGTGGACGCGCTATCTCCGGTACAACCCGGTGAACCCGGACTGGCCCGGCAGGGACCGGTTCATCCTTTCCTGCGGGCACGCCTCGATGCTTCTCTATTCCCTCCTGCACCTCACCGGTTTCGACCTTTCCCTCGAGGACATCAAGCAGTTCCGCCAGTGGGGGAGCAGGACTCCGGGGCACCCGGAGGCGGGGCATACTCCAGGCGTCGAGGTGACGACCGGCCCCCTGGGGCAGGGGGTCTCGAACGCGGTGGGGATGGCGATGGCTTCCCGCCTGCTCGCCCAGCGGTTCAACCGGCCCGGGCACGAGATCGTCTCCCACCGGGTCGTGGCGCTCTGCTCGGACGGGGACCTGATGGAAGGGGTGGCCTCGGAGGCCGCCTCCCTGGCCGGGTTCCACCGGCTGGGAAACCTGGTCGCCTTCTACGACGACAACCGGATCACGATCGAGGGGTCGACCGACCTGGCTTTCCGCGAAGACGTGGGGGGGCGCTTCCACGCGTACGGGTGGAACGTGCTCCATGTCGCCAACGGGGACACCGACCTCTCCGCGCTCTCCCGGGCGATCGAGGAGGCGTTCGCGGAGCGGGAACGGCCGACGCTCGTGATCGTCCGGACCACCATCGCGTTCGGCAGCCCCAACAAGCAGGACACGGCGGAAGCCCACGGGTCCCCGC
The DNA here is from genome assembly GCA_964364235.1 of uncultured bacterium. GTDB lineage: Bacteria > Desulfobacterota > Deferrimicrobia > Deferrimicrobiales > Deferrimicrobiaceae > JAKALO01. The sequence continues at coordinate 5,694 of CAYILU010000092.1, forward strand.
TGGGGGAGGCGGAGGCGGCGCTGGCCAAGGAGACGCTGGGGTGGCCGAGAGAGCCCGCGTTCTTCGTCCCCGAGGACGTCCTTGCCCATTTCCGGGAGGCCGTCCCGAAGGGGGAGCGGCTCGAGCGGGAGTGGCGGGTGCGGATGGCGGAGTACCAGCGCGCCTTCCCGGACCTCGCGATGGAGTGGGAGCGGGTGCAGTGGGGCGATCTCCCGGAAGGGTGGGCGGATGTCCTCCCGTCATTTCCGCCCGAGGGGGGCGCGATCGCCACGCGCAGCGCGTCGAAAAAGATTCTGAACGCCATCGCGGCGCGGGTGCCCGAGCTTGCGGGCGGTTCGGCGGACCTCGCGCCGTCCACCGAGACGCATATCAAGGAGGGGGGGGAGTTCCTCCCCGACGCGCCGCCCGGGGGGCGCAATTTCCACTTCGGGATTCGCGAGCACGGCATGGGGGCGATCCTCAACGGGATGGCGCGCCACGGGGGGGTCATCCCCTACGGCGCCACGTTCTTCGTCTTCTCCGACTACATGCGCGCCTCCATCCGGCTGGCCGCGCTGATGGGGAT
>CAYILU010000093.1:0-3766 GCA_964364235.1 uncultured bacterium
ACGCGGACCTCATCCTGTTCATCTACCGCGAGGAGATGTACACCAAGGGGGAGACACCGGACGACAAGAAGGGGAAGGCCGAGGTCATCGTCGGCAAGCACCGGAACGGCCCGATGGGCGAGGTCGACCTTGCCTTCCTGTCCATGTATACCCGCTTCGAGGACCTTGCGAAGGATTACGAATAGCGGTTACGGACGGCCCGGTTCCTTTGCGGCGATCGCGCTCTTGATCTGCGGCAGCGCCTCCTGCGCGGCCTTCTCACCCTCCAGGATCGCCTCGTGCCTCTTCGAGAAGTTGCTTGCCCCGATGTGCCCCACCTTCGGCCGGATCACGATGTCGGCCCGGGAGAGCTGGAGGGAGGCGAGCTTCTCATACATGATGCCGATCGACTGGAGGAGGGTCTCCACCGTGCTATCCGGCGGCGCCTCCGCGTGGTCCGCGGAGATGTCCACCGCGATGACGACGTCCGCGCCGAGCTTCCTGGCCGCATCCACCGCGACGGGGCTGACGACTCCCCCGTCCACGTAGGTCCTTCCGGCGATCCGGACGGGCCGGAAGATGCCCGGGATCGAGCAGCTCGCCCGGACGGCCTGCCCCATGTTCCCTTTCCCGAAGACGAATTCCTCGCCGCTCTGGATGTCGGTGGCGACCGCGTGGAACGGAATCCTCATGTTCTCCAGTGGGGTGTTCCTGACGGCCTTGTTGACGTACTCCTCCAGTTTCTCGCCCTTGATGAACCCGTTGTCGGGCACGGTCAGGTCGACGATGTCCGCCTTCTCGATGGAGAAGGCGAGCTTCTGCAGATGGTAGGCGTCGTACCCGTAGGCATAGAGGCCGCCGACGAAGCTGCCTGCGCTGGTGCCGACGATCATGTGAACCGGAATCCGGTTGGCCTCCAGGATTTTCAGGACGCCGATGTGGGCGAACCCCTTCGAGGCGCCGGCCCCGAGCACGAGAGCTACCTTTACCGCACGCGGGGCGGGTGGGGTCGGGGGAGGCGGAGACGTCACGGGAGAGAACACCCCCTTGTGCGCACAGGACGCACCCGTCAGGAGCACTGCCAGGAGCACTGCCAGGAGAACACCGTAGAGTCTTGGAATACGCATCCGTATTTATCCTACACCCGGTTCAGCCGAAAAGCGTCCACCGTCCTTCCGCCGAGGGAAATCCCGAGGCGACCATCTCCTCCAGGAGGGTCTTCGCGGTCCTTGCCGCTTCGACGACGGGATCTCCGGCGGCCAGCCTCGCGGCGAGGGCGGAGGCGAGGGCGCAGCCGGTGCCGTGGGCGTCGGCGCGGCGGGGCCGCGCGCCGGGGCCGAGCAGCGTCACACGGCGCTTCTCGAAGACGATGTCGACCCCGCGTTTTCCTTTCCAGGGGAAATGTCCCCCCTTTAGCACGACCGCGGCGCCGGTGGCGAAGGAGAGGTCCCGCGCGGCCACGATCGCCTCCCCGAACGAGGCGACCCTCCGATCGAGGATCTTCTCGATCTCCGGGAGGTTGGGTGTGAGAACGCCGGCGCGGCAGAGGAGTTTCCGGAAGGCCGGGAGGGAGTCCCGGGACAGAAGCGCCGCTCCCGTGGAGGCCCGGAGGACCGGGTCGAGGACCACGGGGATGTGGGGATTTTCCCCGGCGAAGGCCAGGATCGCCTCCGCCGCCGCGCGAGTGCCCACCATCCCGATTTTCAGCGCCCGGATCCGGAAGCTTTTCGCGGCGCAGGAAAGCGAGTCCCCGATGACGTCCCGGCGGAGGGGAACGACCCGCGAGAACGCCGCCGTCGACTGGAGGGCGAGGCAGGAGGGCACGGCCGCGGCATACCCGCCCGCCGCGCGGATCGCCCTGGCGTCCATCAGGACGCCGGCGCCGCCGGTCGGGTCGTAGCCGCCGAAGGCGAGGATCACGGGCGGGCTTTTTCGGTTTCCCATATCCGCAGGAACTCCTCCGTACGCCCTCTCACCCCCGGCCCGGAGAACAGGTCCGAGATCACGGCGAAGGCCGCCGCACCGGCCCGGATCACCTCGCGGACGTTGTCACGGGTGATCCCCGATATGGCGACCACCGGGATGGCGACGGCCGCGGCGACTTCCGCGACGAGCCTGGGGCCTCCCGGCTCCGGCGCGTCCCCCTTGCTCATCGTGCGGAAGACGGCCCCGACCCCGATGTAGTCCGCCCCTTCCTCCCGGGCGCGCACCGCTTCCGGGACGTTGTGGGTGGAGGCCCCCAGGAGAAAGCCGGGCGGAGCCACCCTCCTCGCGGCCGGGAGCGGGAGGTCGTCCTGGCCCAGGTGGCAGCCGTCGGCCCCGGAAAGGATGGCGATGTCGAGACGGTCGTTGACCAGGAAGAGGGCCCCGGCCGCCTTGCAGGCACGGGCGAAACGCCCGGCGCGAGAAAGCATGAGCCTCGGGTAGGCCACCTTGTCCCGGTACTGGACCAGTCGGCACCCCCCGGCCAGGGCTTCCGCAAGCGCCCCGTCGAGCAGGCCTTCCGGGTCCCCGCCTTCCCGGATCACCGCGGAGGGGTCCAGGATCCCGTAAAGGCCGGCGACGCGTCCGGCCGCCGCCTGCGGGACATCCGCGCTCAACGGGATTTCCTCTTCCTCTTCTTCGGGAGGAGGGACAGCGCGACGAGTTTTTTCCTCAGGGTGTTCCGGTTGATCCCCAAGATGCCGGCGGCCTTGATCTGGTTGCCTCCGGTGACCTCGAAAACCACCTTGATGAGCGGCTTCTCCATCTGGCGCAGGAAGAGCTCGTGGAGGTTCCCCTCGTCCTCGATCGAGCTCCCGAGCCTGCGCACGAACTCCCGGACGCGCTCCTCGATCACCTGCTCGAAAGGGGCGGTCGAAAGGTCGGGCGTCTCCTCCGCCTTCGCCAGCTCCCGGGCGACCTCCTCCCTGCGCAGGAGCTTCCCGGTGGACAGCACGGCCAGCCGCTGGACGAAATTCTCAAGCTCCCGGACATTCCCCTTCCAGTTGCGGCCGGAGAGCTCCTCGAGCGCCTCCCTGGAGAACGAGCGCGGCGGCCGGGAGAGGAGGGCGCAGTATTTCTGGAGGAAGAAATCGGCGAGGAGCTGGATATCCTCGCGACGCTCCGACAGGGCGGGGACGCGGATGGGGAAGACGTTCAGCCGGTCGAAGAGGTCCTCCCGGAACTTACCCTCCGCCGCGAGGCGGCGAAGGTCCCGGTTCGTCGCCGCGATCACCCGCCCCTTGAACTTCAGGGTCCGGTTCGACCCCAGGCGCGTGAACTCCCTCTCCTGGAGGACGCGCAGCAGCTTGCCCTGCAGCTCCGCGGGCGTGTCGCCGATCTCGTCCAGGAAGAGCGTTCCCCCGACGGCCGCCTCGAGCTTCCCCTCCCGGGCCGTCTCCGCGCCGGTGAACGCCCCCTTCTCGAAGCCGAACAGCTCGGCCTCCTGCAGCTCTTTCGGGATCGCCGAGGTGTTGACCGCCACGAAGGTCCCGCCGGGGGATCCCAGCTCGTGGATGCAGCGGGCGACCAGCTCCTTCCCGACCCCCCGCTCGCCAAGGAGGAGAACGGTGGTCCCTGAGTCGGCCACTTTCCCCACGCTCTGGAAGACCTCCAGGATGGCCCGGCTGCGCCCCACGATCCGGGCCGACTTCCACTCCTCGATGTCCTCCGCGTGGAACGGGCGCTCCCGCGAGGCGGATTCCTTTTCCAGGTCCTTGAGGAGCTTCTCGATGTGCCCGATGTCGAACGGCTTGGTGATGAACTCCGCCGCGCCGGCCCGCGCGGCGCGCGCCGCGGCGTCCGG
>CAYILU010000093.1:3776-6248 GCA_964364235.1 uncultured bacterium
GTGGTGTCCCCCCCCGCGGGGGGGGCCGGGGGGGGCGCGCGCGGGGGGGGCCGGACGGCGGACGGCCGTCATGATGAAGAACCGGGTCGGCGATTTCCTCGCCTGGATGCGCTCGAGGACCTCGATCCCCTCCATCCCCGGCATCCGGATGTCCACGAAGGCGGCGGCGTAATTGTGCCTGGAGAGGAGGGAGAGCGCCTTGTCCCCGTCCTCGGCGAGGTCGGCCGTGAACCCCATCCCGGCCACCGTCTTCTGGAGGACCCAGCGGATGCTCTCGTCGTCGTCTGCGATCAGGACTCTTTTCAACCTGGCTGCTTCTTCCCGGGGTCGACTGGAAGGGACATTTTAACCGTCGTCCCGGATCCCCGCACGGACTTTATTTCGAGCTTCCCCCCGTGCCGGGTGACGGCCTGGCGGGCCATGACCAGGCCCAGCCCCGTACCCCTTGGCTTCGTCGTGTAGAAGGGGAGGAGGGCTTTCCGGATGTCCTCTTCCGACATCCCCGGACCGGAGTCGGAGAGCACGAGCTCGAGGAAGGAGCGTTTTTTCCCCCTCCCCCGGCTCCACCGGTAATTGAAGTTCATCCGGGCGTCGATCCGGATCGTCCCTTTCCCTTCGATCGCCTCCACGGCGTTCTTGAGGACGTTTACGACCGCCTGGAAGATCATGTCCCGGTGGCCCGACACGTCCGGCAGGCTCGGGTCCACCAGCAGTTCGAACGCGATCTCCTTCCCGTGGGCCCGGGCCTCCGCGCGGAGGAGCTCCTCGGCCTCGCGAAGCAGGGGGAGCAGCGGGAACGGCCGCGGGTTGGGCGGTGACTTCCCCATCTCGAGCATCTTCTCCACGAGGCCGTTGATCCGCCCGGCCTCCCGCAGGATGAGCCGGATCCCTTCCTCGCGCTCCTCCCCCGAGGTTTCCCGGCGGAGGATCCACTGGGCCGCGCCCAAGATCCCCCCCAGGGGGTTCTTGATCTCGTGGGCGAGCCCCAGGGCCAGCATCTGCATCTCCTCGGCGCTCATCGCGGCCTGGTCCTCCTGTTCCACCATCGTGAGGATCTCCGCCGGCATGATCGAAAGCACGGCGCCGTTTTGCTCCCCCGCCGGCCCGGAGAGGGGGGACGCCCCGATGATGACGGGCAGGGGCGTCGACCCGGCTCCCCTGACGGGGAGCGAAAGTTCGACGTCGAACCCCGTCACGGCGGCGTTTTCGGTGAGCGCCTTCCGGGCGATGCGGACCGCCTTGGGGCTCCCGCGGAAAAGCGTCCGGTAGTGCCTGCCCCGCAAGGCCTGGGCGGATCCCTGGAGGATCTCCTCCGCGGCGGGGTTCATATAGACGAGCTTGCCGGCCCGGTCGAACGCCAGGATGCCGATGTTGACCGATTCGAGGGTGTGCTGGTGGAGGTCGTTCAAAAGAAACGCCCGACGGCGGCGCGGAAGTCATCGAGGGTCCCGACCCGCACGAGCTCGGCGCGGAACGCGGCCGCCCCCGGGGTTCCCCGGCTGTACCAGGCCAGGTGCTTGCGCATCTCGCGGATCCCGGCGTCGCCAAGGCGCAGGTGCATCTCCTCCCCGTGCCGCAGGATCAGGGCTTTCCGCTCCTCCGAAGAAGGGGAGTGTGACCGGAAGATCCAGGGGTTGCCCAGGGCCGCCCTGCCGATCATCACGGCGTCGCACCCGGTCGCGGCGATCATCCGGGAGGCGTCCTCCGGAAGGCGGACGTCCCCGTTTCCGACGATCACACGGTCGGGGAATTCCCGCTTGAGGGCCGCGATCTGCCCCCAGTCGGCGAACCCGGAGAACATCTGCCCGCGGGTGCGGGGGTGGAGGGTGACCGCCGCCGCCCCCGCCCCGAAGACCGCCCGTGCAACCTCCAGGTATGTTTCCGATTCTTTCCCGAACCCCGAGCGGATCTTGACGGTCACGGGGATCCCGCACCCTCCACGGACCGCCGCCGCGACGAGCTCCCCGGCAAGCATGGGGTTGGACAGGATCGCAGCCCCCGACCCCCCGGCGGTGACCTTACGCACGGGGCACCCCATGTTGATGTCGACGAAGTCGAAGCCGAAGTCCCGGATCCTTCCGGCAGCCTCGCCGATCTCCCCGGGGGAGGCGCCGAAGAGCTGGGCCCCGACGGGGCGCTCTCCCTCGCGGAACTCCAGAAAGCGCCGGGTTCTCTCGGGCTGCATCAGGAGCCCCTTCGCGGAGGCCATCTCGGTGAGGACGATGTCGGCCCCGTTCTCCCGGCACAGCAGGCGGAAGGTGGTGTCCGTAATCCCCGCAAGCGGCGCCAGAATCAGTTTTCCCCGGAAATCCATGCCCCTAATATAACACCCCTTTCACGCCCCGGCGTGCCTCCTTCACGGAAGGCGCTGCGCCTCCGGTAGCTCCGTGCTCGCGATGTTGCGTGCGGCTTCCGTCTGCGGCGGAGCAGCCGCAGGAGGGGGGGCGCAGTGAGGTAAAGCGCAGCCGTGCG
>CAYILU010000094.1:0-6247 GCA_964364235.1 uncultured bacterium
TTCGTCTTGAAGTTCCCGATCGATCCATCGATGCTTTCGATTTTCGAGGCGGTATATACGCGAACCCTGCCGTTTTTCTCCAGCTTTCCGATCAGGGCTCTCAACTCCTCCTGCGGCTTTTCTCCGTTCAGGAGATAATGGATTCTCTTCAGGTTCCCGCCAAGCTCTTCTTCCCTCTCCACGAGATGGACTTCGAACCCCTGCTCCGCCAGTTCCAGGGCGGACGTCATCCCCGAGAGTCCGCCGCCGATGACCAGGGCGCCCTTCTTGACGCCGACGGTCCCTTTCTGCAGCGGCCCCAGGAGGACCGCTTTCGCATTGGCGATCCTGACGAGGTCCTTCGATTTTCGCGTCGCCCTTTCGGGCTCGTGCATGTGCACCCAGGAGCACTGGTCCCGGATGTTGGCCATCTCGAAGAGATAAGAGTTGAGCCCCGCCTCCCGGATCGTGTTCCGGAAGAGCGGCTCATGGGTTCTCGGCGTGCAGGAGGCGACCAGGACCCGGTTCAGGCGGTGTTCCCTGATCTTCTCCTTGATCCTCTCCTGGGAGTCGTTCGAGCAGGTGTACAGGTTGTTTTCCGCGTACACCACGCCGGGGAGCGTCCTTGCGTATTCGACGACTTCCGGAACGTTGACCACGCCCGCGATGTTCGTCCCGCAATGGCAGACGAACACGCCGACCCGGGGCTCCTGCCCTTCGACATCGATCTCGGGCGGGTACTCCTTCGGCCGGATCAGGCTCCCACGGACGTCGTGGAGGAGCGAGAGAACCTTCGAGGCGGACGCGGATGCCTGCATGACCGTCTCGGGGATATCCTTCGGCTCCGTGAACGGCCCCGCGACGTACACCCCGTCCCGTGACGCATCGACCGGTTTGAAAACCGTCGTTTTGCAGAAATGGAACTCGTTCAGGTCGATCCCGAGCGTCTTCGCGATGCCGTCGACGTTTTTCGGCGGCTGCATCCCGACGGACAGGACGACCAGGTCGTATTCCCTGGACGCCTTCCGGTCGTCCCCGGTCAGGTAATGGATCTTGAGATTCCCCGTCTCCGGGATCTCCTCGATCGAGGGAACCCGGCACCGGATGTAATTCACTCCGAGCTTTTTCGCCGATTCGAAATACGCCTCGAACCCCTTGCTGAACGCGCGGATGTCCATGAAAAAGATGTCGCACTGCAAGCTTTCGCCGGCATGCTCCTTCGCGATGATCGCTTCCTTCGTCGCGTACATGCAGCAGACCGAAGAGCAGTAATCCCGCTCATGATCCCGGGACCCGACGCACTGGATGAAGGCGATCCGCTCCGGCACTTTCCTGTCGGCGGGCCTCTGGACCTTCCCGGAGAAGGGGCCCGACGCGGACAGGATCCGCTCGAACTCGAGGGAGGTAAGGACGTTCGGATAGCGGCCATACCCCAATTCGTCCTTGAGTCGGGCGTCGAAGGGTTCATATCCGGGCGACAGGACGACCGCGCCCACTTCCAGCGTGACCCGTTCATCCTCTTTCTTATAATCGATCGCCTTCGCCTCGCAGACCGCCTCGCAGATCCCGCATACCTCGTGGTTGAGGCGGAGGCAGGTCTCCTTGTCGATCACCGGCTTGTTCGGGACCGCCTGGGGATAGAGGATGGAGACGGCGGGCCGGTCGTCCAGGTTGAAGTTGTACTCGTTGAGGATCGGGATCCGGGCGTTCCGGCTCGTGAGGGTCGACACCTTCTTCCCGACGGGGCAGATGAAATCGCACGCCCCGCACGTCCAGCACATCTCGTTGTGCTTCCCGAAGGGCGATTCCAGCTTCTTCCTCGGCCCTCTCCCGGAGAACCCGACGGCGCTGCGCCCCATCCTTTCCTCGCACATCCGGACGCAGAGCCCGCAATAGACGCAGTCGTCGTTCTTGCTCCTGATCCTCGGCTCCTTCACGCCCTGCTCGGCGGCAATCCTCCTGATGACTTCGGAGCCCGGACACCGCGCAAGAAGGAGCTCCGCAACGACCCTCCTCGCCCTTTTCACCCTCTCCGTGTCCGTCTGCACGCTGATCCCGGGCAGCGCGGGATAGGAACAGGAAGCCTGGAGGGACGGAGCCCTTTCGGGCGCGTGAACCTCGACGACGCAGAGCCTGCAGGCGCCGTACGGGGTCAGCGCCTTGTGATGGCACAGGGTCGGAACCTTGACCCCGATCTTCTCGACGGCCGCGAGGAGACGCGTTCCCTCTTCGACTTCCAGCGCCTGATTATTTACGGAAAGGCTGATCATTTCCCACCGTGATGTCCTGCGCTTCCCTCTGCCTTCTCAATTTCTGCATTTCCCAGTCGCACCGGAGACACCGCTTCGCCTCTTCCATCGCCATTTCCTTCGAATATCCAAGCTCCACTTCGTCGAAATTGCTTCTTCTCCGCTCGGGGGAGAGCTTCGGCATCTTCGGCCTTGAAACCGGGCCCATCTCTTCCTCCTGCTTGATGGGTTCCACGACAACCGAAGGACGGACCGGGCGATACTCCCGCTTCAAGACTTCTCCCCTCAGATATTTGTGGATCGACTCGGCGACAACCTCCGCGGCTGCCATCGCCGTCGTGACGTCGGCGGGGCCTGTGACGGCGTCGCCACAGGCGAAGACCCCTTTCTTTCCCGTCATGAACGTATCTTCGTCCACGCGGACCGTGTGCGCCCGGGAAATATCGATCCCATCTCCCTGGGATAGGAAGGAAAGGTCCGGATCCTGGGAGATCGCCGGAAGGAGCGAGTCAAGCTCCATCAGGAACTCGGAACCCTCGATGGGCACGGGGCGCCTCCTTCCCGAGGCGTCCCGCTCGCCGAGGCGCATCTGGACGAGCTTGATCGCCTTCAACCGTCCGTCCGCGGAAATCACCTCCGTCGGGGCGACCAGGTATTCGATCCTGACCCCTTCTTCGAGGGCGGCCTCGATCTCCTCCTCGATCGCCGGCATCTCCGCTCGGGTCCTCCGATAGAGGATGATGACTTCCTTGGCACCCTTTCGAATCGCGGTGCGCGCCACATCCACCGCGGTGTTCCCCCCGCCGACGATCCCGACCCGGTCTCCCAGGGAGGGGACCTTCTCCCGCAAGTTGGTTTGGCGCAGGTAGGCAACGGGATCGATGACGCCGTCCGCATCCTCGCCCGGGATTTCGAGCCTGCGGTTCCTGTGCGCCCCCACCGCGATGAGGACGGCCTTGTAGCCCTTCTTGAAGAGGGTGTCGATATTCTCGATGGGCGAGTTGGTCTCGATATTCACCCCCGCCTTCGCGATGAAGTCGATCTCCATCTGGAGAAGGTGCTTCGGCAACCGGTAATCCGGGATCCCCACCGCCAGCATCCCTCCTAGGACGGGCAGCTTTTCGAAGATGGTCACTCCGTAACCTTTTTGAGCGAGATAATATCCGGCGGTCAATCCGGCCGGCCCCGACCCGATGACGGCCACGTTCTCATCGTATTTTTTATGGGGCGGGGGGGCGCCCTTGAGGCCCTTGCCGGAGCCGATCTCCCAGTTCACCAGGAACTGCTTCAGGTTTTTCACGGCAAGGGGTTCGCCCGTCTCCCGGGTGCGGCAATTCGCTTCACAATGGGCCATGCAGACCCTTCCGCAGATGACGGAAAGGGGATTCGTCCTGCGGACGACCTCCAGCGCCTCCTCGAACCGTCCCTTGGCGATCAAGGTCAGATACGCCGGGACGTCCGTTTTCAACGGACACTTGTATTGACAGGGAGAGGAGATGATCCCTCGGCACACGACCGCGGGACACCTCTTGTATTTGATATGTTCCTCGTATTCCTTTCTGAAATATCGGAGGGTGGAAAGAACCGGATTCGGGAGGGACATGCCGAGGCCGCACATCGAGGCATCCTTGATCGCCAGGCTAAACTCTTCGAGGAGTTCGATATCCCCTTCCCGCCCTTCCCCCTCCGAGATCCGCGTGAGGATTTCCAGCAGCGCCTCGCTTCCTTCCCGGCAGGTGGTGCATTTCCCGCACGATTCGTCGTTCGTGAACTGGATGAAATATTTCGCGATGTCCACCATGCAGGTGTCCTCGTCCATCACGATCATGCCGCCGGAGCCCATCATGGATCCCGCTTCCTTCAGGCTTTCGTAGTCCACCGGCAGATCGATGAGATCGGAGGGGATGCATCCCCCCGAGGGTCCCCCCGTTTGAACCGCTTTTAATTTCTTGTTCCCCGGAATCCCGCCGCCGATCTCGTAGATGATCTCCCGCAGGCTGATCCCCATGGGCACTTCGATCAGCCCCGTGTTGGTGATCCTTCCCACGAGGGAGAAGATCTTCGTCCCTTTGCTCGCGGAGGTCCCGATCCCGGAAAACCAGTCCGCGCCGCCGCGGAGGACCTCCGGCACGTTGGCCAGGGTCTCCACGTTGTTGATAACGGTCGGACAGCCCCATAGACCCGCCTGGGCCGGGAAGGGGGGCCTTTGCCCCGGCTCGGGGCTCACCCCTTCGATCGAGTGGATCAGCGACGTCTCCTCCCCGCACACGAAGGCGCCGGACCCTTCCCGTATCTCGATGTCGAAGTCGAAGCCGGCGCCCAAGATCCCCTCCCCGAGCAGGCCATGGTCGCGGGCCTGGGTCACGGCGTGGCGCAGGTTCTCGATGGCCAGCGGATATTCCGTGCGGACGTAGACGAAGCCCTTCGACGCCCCGACGGCGTAGGCGGCGATCGTCATCCCTTCGATGACGGAATGGGGGTCCGATTCGAGGAGGCTCCTGTCCATGTAAGCGCCCGGGTCCCCCTCGTCGCAATTGCCGATGATATATTTCGGGGTCTTCTCCTCCGCCCGGCAGATCTTCCATTTTCTACCGGTCGGGAAGCCGGCGCCTCCTCTTCCCCGGAGTCCCGAAGCGATGATCTCTTCGACCACCTCCTCCGGCGTCATTCCCATCAGCGCCTCCGCCAAAGCCGCGTAGCCGCCCCGGGCAATGTAGTCGTCGATCCTTTTCGGATCGATGACCCCCCTGTTTTTCAAGACGACGATGAGCTGTTTCGCGAAGAAGGGGACGTCCTCCCATCCCGGGCCCGTCCCGACGACGTGCGTCGGAACGATCTCCCCGCCCTGGAGATGGCGTACGAAGATCTCCTTCGCCTTCTCCGCTGTAAGCTCTCCGTACAGGACGGGAGGGGCGCCCGGCAACTCCACGGTCGCCGTCGGCTCCTTCGAGCAGAGGCCGGCGCACCCCGATGCGAACAGGAGGATTCCCGCTTCGCCGTCCTTTTCGACCTCGCCCCGGAAGGCCGACAGAACTTCCCTCGCCCCCGCCGCGATCCCGCAGGTGCCCATGTGAACGACGATCTTCCCCTTCCGGGCGTCTGCCCCCGAAGGGACACCGCTTGCGGCCTCCTCCCTCTTCCTCCTCAGGTCCTCGACCGAAAGCCTCGGCATCTTTTCCCACCCTGCGAAAAACTTATGCGGCCTTGTATTTCGCGAGAATCTCCGGGATTTTCCTGGTTGTCATATTGCCATAAACCTCGTCCCCGATCATGACCGCGGGGGACAGTCCGCAGCAGCCGATGCATCGTGCGGATTTGAGGGTGAACTTTTTATCCGGCGTGGTCTCTTCCAGCCTGATTCCCAGGACGTCGTTGAACTTTTCCAGCAGTCGCTCGCTTCCTCTCACGTAACAGGTCGTGCCCGTGCACACGGTAATTACGTGTTTCCCTCGGGGAACCGTGCTGAAGGCGCTGTAGAACGTCGCGATCTTCATGACGTGGGGCAGCGGGTAACCCGTTTCCTGGGACACGTACTTCAACGCGGTTTCCGGGAGATAATTGAACGCCGCGTTGATTTCCTGGAGAATCGGCATCAGAAGGCCTTCTCTTCCGCGATTCTTGCTAATGATCTCGATCACTTTTTCCCTGAATTCGAGTTCCGGCTCGATTCTTCCCGCTTCCAGCGGCTGGACCTTGTTTCTCGTGGGGCAGTTCGAAACGCAGGTCCCGCACCCGGTGCACTTCCCCTCGTCGATGAACCGGGACCTCTTCTTCAGCGTGGCCCGGAAATGCCCCGGCCCTCCTTCCAGCGTCTCCACTTCCGACATGCTCAGGATCTCGATGTCCTTGTGCCTGCCGATCGCCACGAGCCTCGGGGCCATCGTGCACATGGCGCAATCGTTCGTCGGAAACGTCTTGTCCAGCTGGGACATCACGCCCCCGATGGACGGCTTGCTGTCGACGAGGTAGACCTTGATCCCGGATTCGGCGAGGGAGAGCGCGGCTTCCATGCCGCCGAT
>CAYILU010000095.1:0-1807 GCA_964364235.1 uncultured bacterium
GGTAAAGCGCAGCCGTGCAGGTCCACCGCACGGCGAGCCACGAACGGAGTCCCCCCTCCGAGGCAGCGTAGCCGTCGATGAACGCATGCCGATGGCGCGCCCCAACAGAGATGCGCCTTCCGTAAATGGCGGCCGGCGGAGGCGTGGTAAACTAGCGGGATGGATGAACGTGCTGTTTCCGCCCTCCGGGAGATCTACGGGGAGCGGCTGAGGACCTCCCTCGAGGACCGCATCTGCTACTCCTTCGACGCGACGGGAAAAGAGTTCCTTCCCGACGCGGTCGCGTTCCCCTTGACCGCCGAGGAGGTGCGCCGGACGGTCCTCATCGCCAACGAGCACCGGTTTCCCGTGGTCCCCCGGGGCGCCGGGTCCGGTTTCTCCGGGGGGTCTCTCCCTGTCCGGGGCGGGGTCGTCCTTTCCCTGGAGAGGATGGACCGGATCCTTTCGATCGACACGGAGAACCTGGTCGCGGTCGTCGAGCCCGGCGTGGTCACCGAAACGCTGAAAGAGGAAGTGAAGAAGAGAGGCCTGTTCTACCCCCCCGACCCGGCGTCGCTGAAGTTCTGCACCATCGGCGGGAACCTCGCGGAGTGCGCCGGCGGGATGTGCGCGGTCAAGTACGGCGTGACGCGCGATTACGTCCTCGGTCTTGAGGCCGTTCTGGGCACCGGGGAGCTCCTCCGGACCGGCGTCTACACCGTGAAGGGCGTCGTCGGCTACGACCTCACCCGGATGCTCGTCGGATCCGAGGGGACATTGGGGATCATCACGAAGGCGACGCTAAGGCTCATCCCCCTGCCGGAGTCGGCAGCGACGCTCCTGGCCTTCTTCCTCACCAGCGAGCAGGGCGCCCGCGCGGTGGCCGGGATGGTGGAAGAGCGGATCACCCCCTGCGCGATGGAGCTGATGGACCGCACCGCCATCGATTGCGTCCGGAAGATCGCCGACCTGCCGGTGCCCGAAGAGGCGGGGTGCGCCCTCCTGGTCGAGGTCGACGGGCCTGCGAGCTCCGTAACACAAGAGGCCGGGCGGGTGGAATCCGCCTGCCGGCGGTTCGGCGCGATCGAGGTCGGGCGCGCCGCCGACGCCTCCGGACGGGAAAAGCTGTGGGCCCTGCGCCGGTCGATCTCGCCCGCGATCCGGAAGGTGAACCCCGTGAAGATCAACGAGGACATCGTCGTCCCCCGCAGCCGCCTCGCGGAGATGTTCGCCTTCCTTTCCGACCTGGCCGCGCGGAAGGACCTGAAGATCGTGAATTTCGGCCACGCGGGTGACGGGAACATCCACGTGAACATCATGATCTCCGGGAAGGACGAGGAGGAGCGCCGGCGGGCCGACGAGGCGGTGGGGGAGGTCTTCCGCAAGACGGTGGAGCTCGGCGGGACGATCTCCGGGGAGCACGGGGTAGGGATCGCCAAGGCCCCGTTCCTGGAGATGGAGGTCGGCCCCCTCGGCGTCTCGGTGATGAAGCGGATCAAGAACTGCTTCGACCCCAACGGGATCCTCAACCCGGGGAAGATGTTCGTTTCCGAGCCGGCGGTCAAGACGTGAGGGACGAGGAGCTGCGCACCCTCGCCGCCGCCTGCGCCAGGTGCGGCGCCTGCCGGACGGTCTGCACCCTCTACCCCGAGAGGAAGGCGGAGATCTCGGTCGCGCGGGGAAAGATCGCGCTGATCGACGCGGCGCTTTCGGGCAGGAACGGGAACCTCGGGGCGGTCCAGGAGGCGCTCTCCGACTGCCTCCTGTGCGGGCGGTGCGAGCGCGCCTGTCCCAACCAGGTCCTCGTCGAGGAGATCCTCATGAAGGG
>CAYILU010000095.1:1907-6170 GCA_964364235.1 uncultured bacterium
CACGTTTTCCCCCAGGTGGGGAGGGCCTCCTACGATACGATGAGGGCCTCCGGGAAGTCGATCGCCGTCTTCCGGGACGCCGCCTGCTGCGGCCTCCCGGCGATGGCGTCCGGCGACGGCGATTCCGCGCTCCGGTGCGCGGAGGAGAACGTCCGGAGGCTGCGCGCCGCGGCGCCGGCGAGCGTCGTCTTTCCCTGCGGCTCCTGCCTGGTGATGTTCCGGCGGAACCTTCTCACCCTTATCCCGGAGACGCACCCGCTGCACGAGGACGCCGCGTGGGTTTCCGGCAGGTGCGTGGACTACGCGAGTTTTATCCTGGAATCGGGGGTCGCCTCCGGCCTCCCCGAACCGCCCAAAGGCCAGGGGGACGGGAAGATCGGGTACCACGACCCCTGCCACCTCTCCGGCACGCTCGGGAGGGGTCGCGAGGCGAGGGAGGTCTTGAGGCGCGCCGTCGGGGCGTCGTTCGCGGAAATGCGTGGCGCCGATCTTTGCTGCGGGTACGGGGGGACGTTCAATGTCCGGGACTACGCCACCTCCTCCAGGATCGGGGAAAACAAGGTCGATCTCGCGGCGAAGGGGGGCACGAGCGTCATCACCACCGCCTGTTCGGGCTGCATCCTCCAGATGCGCGACATGGCCGCCCGCTCCGGACCCTCCCTGCGCGTCGCCCACATCGCCGAGCTCGTTGCCGCCGGGCTCGCCCGTCGTTGACATTCTTCTCCGCGGGATGGTATGAAAATCAATCACCGTTTTGCATTCAGGCCAGGAGGGGGGAATGTCACTCCAGCAAAAGTTCGACGAGCTGAGGAAGAAGAACGCCCTTGCCATGGAGGGGGGCGGAAAGAAGCGGATCGAGACGCAGCACGCGCAGGGGAAGCTCACCGCGCGAGAGCGGATCGAGCTGCTGCTCGACCCGAATTCGTTCGTCGAGCTGGACCGGTTCGTGCAGCACCGCTGCGTCGATTTCGAAGTGGAGAAAATCCTGGGGGACGGCGTCGTCACGGGGTTCGGCAAGATCGCCGGCCGCCTCGTCTATATCTTCGCCCAGGACTTCACCTGCATCGGCGGTTCCCTCTCGGAGACCTACTCCGAAAAGATCTGCAAGATCATGGACCACGCCGCGCGCAACGGCGCCCCCGTCGTCGGTCTGAACGACTCGGGCGGCGCCCGCATCCAGGAAGGGGTTCAAAGCCTCGCGGGGTACGCCGACATCTTCCTCCGGAACACGATCTATTCCGGGGTGGTCCCCCAGATCTCCGCCATCATGGGGCCGTGCGCCGGGGGCGCCGTCTACTCCCCCGCGATCACCGACTTCATCCTGATGGTCAAGAACACCTCCTACATGTTCGTCACCGGCCCCGACGTCATCAAGACGGTGACCCACGAGGATGTGACCAAGGAGGTCCTGGGCGGTGCGATGTCCCACAACGAGCGCAGCGGCGTGGCGCACTTCGCCGCCGAGGACGAGAAGGAGTGCCTTTTCCTCATACGGGAGCTCCTCTCCTTCCTCCCCCAGAACAACATGGAGGACCCTCCGGTCGTCACCCCCAAGGACGACCCCGCCCGCAAGGACGAGAGCCTGAACCACATCGTCCCCGACATCCCGACCAAGCCGTACGACATCCGCGACGTCATCAAGAAGGTGGTGGATGAAGGGAACTTCTTCGAGATCCAGGAGCATTACGCCCGGAACATCGTCATCGGGTTCGCGCGGATGAACGGGCGGCCCGTGGGAGTGACGGCAAACCAGCCCGCGGTTCTGGCGGGCTGCCTCGACATCAACTCCTCGATCAAGGGGGCGCGCTTCGTCCGGTTCTGCGACGCGTTCAACATCCCCCTGCTGACGTTCGTGGACGTCCCCGGATTTCTCCCGGGGACGGCACAGGAATTCGGTGGGATCATCAAGCACGGCGCGAAGCTGCTCTACGCGTTCGCCGAGGCCACCGTCCCGAAGGTCACCGTCATTACCCGCAAGGCGTACGGCGGGGCCTACGACGTCATGGCCTCCAAGCACATCCGCGCCGACGTCAACTTCGCATTCCCCACCGCCGAGATCGCGGTGATGGGGCCGGACGGGGCGGTCAACATCATCTTCCGCAAGGAACTGCTCAAGTCCTCCAACCCGGAGCAGACCAAGGCCGAGCTGGTGGCCGACTACCGGTCCCGGTTCGCGTCGCCTTACAAGGCGGCGGAGCTCGGGTACATCGACGAGGTCATCATGCCCGAGGAGACGCGCCCGAAGGTGATCAGCGCCTTCGAAATGCTCAGGAACAAGCGTGACTCCAACCCGCCGCGCAAGCACGGCAACATCCCCTTGTAGAGGAGGACGGACGTGTTCAAGAAGATCCTGATCGCGAACCGCGGGGAGATCGCCGTGCGCGTGGAGCGCGCGTGCAGGGAGATGGGAATCAGGTCCGTCGCCGTGTTCTCCGAGGTCGACCGGCACGCGCTGCACGTCCGGTGCGCGGACGAGGCGTATCCCGTCGGCCCCCCCTCCGCGTCCGAGTCCTACCTCGTAATCGACAAGATCATCGATATCGCCAGGAAGAGCGGGGCGGAGGCCATCCACCCCGGTTACGGTTTCCTTGCCGAGAACCCGGTCTTCGCCGAACGCTGCGAGAAGGAGAAGATCAAGCTGATCGGCCCTTCGGCGTACGCGATGCGGACGATGGGGTCCAAGACGCTCGCCCGGAAGACCGTGCAGGCGGCGGGGGTGCACGTCGTACCCGGGACGGTCGACGCGATCTCGTCGGAGGAGGAGGTCTTCCGGGTCGCGAAGGAGATCGGTTTCCCAGTG
This sequence comes from uncultured bacterium, assembly GCA_964364235.1. Lineage (GTDB taxonomy): Bacteria > Desulfobacterota > Deferrimicrobia > Deferrimicrobiales > Deferrimicrobiaceae > JAKALO01. The sequence goes on from CAYILU010000095.1 coordinate 4,708, forward strand.
ATGCTGAAGGCCACCGCGGGGGGCGGCGGCAAGGGCCTGCGGCTGGTCCGGGAGGAGGGGGAGCTTCGCTCTTCGCTGCGGATGGCGAAGTCCGAGGCGAAGTCCGCCTTCGGCGACGACTCCGTTTATATCGAGAAGTACATCGAGCAGCCCCGGCACGTCGAGATCCAGATCCTGGGCGACCGGCACGGCAACTACGTCCACCTGTTCGAGCGCGAGTGTTCGATCCAGCGGCGGCACCAGAAGGTGATCGAGGAGTCGCCGTCGGTGATCGTCACGCCCGGGATGCGCGCGGCGATGGGAAAGGTGGCGATCGAGGCGGCGCGCGCCGTCAAATACGAGGGCGCCGGGACCTGCGAGTTCCTCGTCGACAAGGACCGCAACTTCTTCTTCCTCGAGATGAACACGAGGCTCCAGGTGGAGCACCCGGTCACCGAGATGGTGACCGGCGTCGACATCGTGAAGGAGCAGATCCGCATCGCGGCCGGGGAGGAACTCTCCATCCGGCAGGAGGACGTCAGGCAGATCGGCCACGCCATCGAGTGCCGCGTTTACGCGGAGGACCCGGACAGGAATTTCTTCCCGTGCCCCGGCCTCATCACGTCGCTGCGCACCCCCGGCGGCCCCGGCGTCCGCGACGACTCGGGCGTCTTCGAGGGGTTCGAGATACCCATCTACTACGACCCGATCATCTCGAAGCTCGTCGCATGGGGGAAGGACCGGGCGGAGGCGATCGCCCGGATGAAGCGGGCGCTCACCGAGTACGTGATCACCGGCGTGAAGACGACCATACCGTTCCACATCCGCGTGATGAACAACCGGCACTTCATCAAGGGGGACTTCGACACCGATTTCATCGACAAGGTGTTCTTCAAGGAGGAGGGGGAACGGACCCTCGAGCACGGGGACGTCGCCGTGATCACCGCCGCGGTCCGGATGTATCTCGATGAGCGCGTGAGGACGATGGCGCAGAATCCCGCGGAGGGTACGAGCCCGGTATCGATGTGGAAGTATTCCACCCGGCCCGGAATGCGGAGACACGGTTAGGAGCGGACATGAACTACGTGGGAACGATCGGCGAGAAGGATGTAAAGGTCGGCGTCCGGGAGGTCGGGGTCGCCCGGTACGTCGTCACGATCGACGGCAAGGAGCACCTTGTGGACGTGCACAAGGTGCAGAGCAGCGTCTGGTCCGTCCTCTACGGGACCACCTCGTTCGAGGTGGACGTCCACGGGAAGGGCGAGGAGTGCGAGGTGCTGATCGCCGGGGACTGCTACAAGTTCACTCTCGTGAACGAGCAGCGCAAGGCGATGTTGCGCGCCGGGGGGAAGAGCGCGGTCGGGAAGGCGATGGTCGCCTCGCCGATGCCGGGGAAGGTGGTGAAGCTCCTGGTGCGGGAGGGCGAAGAAGTCAAGACCGACCAGGGGGTCATCGTCGTCGAGGCGATGAAGATGGAGAACGAG
>CAYILU010000096.1:0-6145 GCA_964364235.1 uncultured bacterium
CATCTTCGGTCGGGATAACTTTCGGCATGATATCCTCCTCTTATTGTACCTCGTGCAGTACAACTAGTTGTACCATACCTTTGGATGCATTGCAACTACCCATAGGTGCGCTTACACATTGGAACGCTTTCCGTTAGGCACCTTTAATAACTTGTTCAATTGCTGCCTCTGGTGATTCTGCTTCTATAGAACTGATATAACTATAACCACGCCTTTTTAAATTATATATTACCCAATCGTTGCCCTTGAATCCAGGTAGCAATATTAGAACTATATTTCCCACCAAAATAGTAATATTAAGAATTACGGAACCTGTTTCGTGTGTGAATGTGGCAATAATAATTAATGATATGAAAATAATTATCCATAGAGCAGTTATCATCCAAAGCTTTTTAATTATCAGCCATACAATTCCAAAGAGTAAGGCTGGCCATGAGAAGCCAGTTTTTATTGCTTCGATCCCTTGCGAAGGATGCTTGTAGACAGTATATCTTTTCACCTTTTTGTTTATCCTTTACAAAAGTGTGCCTAACTTAAATTGGACGGCAGGAAAGCCGTGTTTGTAGGGGTTGTTGGGGTTCTATTTGGAAGTCTATTTATATCAGGAGGATTTTCTGCAAGTCTGGAATCTGCATGAGTCCGCAGGGTTGGGGAGAGCGGGGTGAGGGGGGTTGGGGTGATGGGCGGTGGGGGAGCGGGGTATTGAGTGAGGTTATAGGCAGCGAAGGGCTTTAGCGCAGGACGTCCATCGGGCTTCGGACACAGCGACCGCCCCGGTTGAGGACGTGGGTGTAGATCATCGTGGTGCTGACGTCCCGGTGACCCAGCAGTTCCTGAATCGTCCGGATGTCGTATCCGTCTTCGAGGAGATGGGTCGCGAAAGAATGCCGCAAGGTATGGCATGTGGCGTGCTTCTTGACGTCGGCCAGCCTTGCCGCTTCCTTCATGGCACGTTGAAGGACGGTTTCGTCGAGGTGGTGCCGATGCCGGGGCCCGGTTTCGGAGTCCCGGTACTGCCGGTGCGCCGGAAAAACCCATTGCCATCCCCAAGCGCGGTCTGCATCCGGGTACTTTCGGCCAAGCGCTTTCGGCAGTTTAACGTAACCGCCGCCTTCCTTCAAATCCTTTTCGAATTGCACGCGGACATCCTCGATGTGCAACTGGAGCCGGGGTTCGACCGCGGCGGGAAGAACGGTGATACGGTCCTTGTTCCCCTTACCCTCTCGCACGGTGATCTGGCGGTAGCCGAAGTCGATGTCCTTGACCCGCAACGTCAGGCATTCGAGGAGACGGAGACCGGCGCCGTACATCAGCATGGCGGCGATGAGGTTCGCCCCGGACAGATGCCTGAGAACTGCCGTGACCTCGTCCCGGGTGAGGACGACCGGCAGCAGCTTCGGGCGCTTGGCGCGCACCACGCCGTCGAGCCAGTCGAGCTTGATGCCGAGTACGTCCCGGTAGAGGAACAGGAGGGCGCTGAACGCCTGGTTCTGCGTGGAGGCTGCGACGTCCCTTTCGACGGCGAGATGGGACAGAAACCGTTCGACCTCTTCCTTTCCCATTTCGCGCGGGTCACGGAAACGGTGGAAGCGCAGGTAGCGGGAGACCCAGTCGGCATAGGCGTCTTCGGTCCGGTCGCTATAGTGTCTTTTTCGGACCTCGTCGCGGAGTTGGTCAAGCAGTGCAGATCCGGGCGACTGGTGCGTTGGAACCGGTTCGGAGGGATCGGGGACGCTCACCCCGGCCGGCGCGCCGCGATCCCCGCGGATGCCGCCGTCAATGCCCGTGTGGGTCCTGGACACGTGCAGGTCCCACCCATCGGCTTCCATCGAACGGTGTTCCGAGGTTGTCCGAGGGGGGAACGCACTCCATCCCGACAACGGTTCGGTTGCGGCGATTCCCTTCATATCCCTTCCTTCATGCAACATGAGGACCCAAAGGTCCTGTTCCCGCAGAGACATTTCCGGCGAGAAGTGATATTTTCGTTCCGGATGGGGCGGAAGCGATGAAAAAAATCCTCTACTTCGACTGCTTCTCCGGGATCGCGGGCGACATGACGTGCGCGGCGCTGCTCTCCCTGACCGGCTCGGAGAAGGAGTTGCGGCGGGCGTTGCGGGGGCTCCCCGTCGGCGGGTACCGCGTATCGGTCGAGAACGGCTTGTCCGCCGGGATGGCCGGCACGCGGTTCGGCGTGAAGCTGTCGTTCCGCAAATTCCCGTCCCGGAATCTTCCGGAGATCGTCTCCCTGCTCCGCCGGTCGGCGCTGCCGGAAGGGGCGCGGTCACGCGCCATCACCGCATTCGATCTCCTGGCCACAGCCGAGGCGAAGGTCCACGGGACGAAGAAGGATAAGGTGCACTTCCACGAGGTTGGGGCGGTAGACGCCATCGTGGACATCGCGTCCGCCTGCTTCCTGTTCGACCTGGTCGGCCCGGGCGAAGCCTGGTGTTCCGCCCTGCCGGGGGGATCGGGGGAGGCGAGGGGATCCCACGGGAAGCTGCCCGTCCCGGGACCGGCGACGCTTGCCCTTCTCTCCGGGGCCCCCTGGCGGTTCGGGGAAGGCGAGGGGGAGATGGTGACCCCGACGGGCGCGGCGCTCCTTCGCGCCTTCGATGTTTCCTTCGGGCGTCCTCCCGAGATGACGGTCCGGGGTGTTGGGGTGGGGCTTGGGGCAAGGGAGATCCCCGGCCGGCCCAACATCCTCCGGGTGGTGGAGGGGGAACCGGCCGCCGGGGCGATGGGCCGCGACCGCGTGCTCGAGGTGGAGGCGAACATCGACGACATGAACCCGCAGCGGTTCGAGCTACTGATGGAGCGCTCGTTCGCCGCAGGCGCGCTGGACGTCGCGATCCTGCCGGCGACGATGAAGAAGAACCGGCCCGGATGGGTGTTGCGGATCCTCTGCCCGGAGGAGCGGCTGGAGCTCGTCTCCGCGGCAGTCTTCTCCCTCTCCACGGCCATCGGCCTGCGCTTCCACGCCTGCGACCGGCTGAAGCTGGCGCGGAAGATCGGCGTGGTGAAGACCCGGTTCGGGCGCGTGCGGGTCAAGGAGGCCACGCTTCCCGACGGTTCCGTCCGCGCGGTGCCCGAGTACGACGACGTGAAGAGGATCGTGCGCTCCGCGAAGGCGACGTTCGAGGAAGTGGCGCTGGAGGTGGCGGCGAAATGGCGAAGGTGAAGGTCGAGTACGCCTGCACCTCCTGCGGCTTCTCCTCGCCCAAGTGGCTGGGGAAGTGCCCCGACTGCGGGAAGTGGGGCTCCCTCGTCGAGGAGGTCGCACCGGCGGAGCCGAAGTACCGCGTGTCAGTCGACACCTTCCCCGCGTCGAAGCCGGTGCGCCTGACCGAGGTGTCCGGCTCCGCGGAGGTCCGGGCGAGGAGCGGCATCGAGGAGTTCGACCGCGTGATGGGGGGGGGCGTCGTCCCGTCGTCGGCCACCCTCATCGGCGGGGACCCCGGGATCGGGAAGTCCACCATCCTCCTGCAGGTGGCGCGGGGGCTGGCGCGGGAGGGGAAGCCCGTCCTCTACGTCTCGGGGGAGGAGTCGGAGGCGCAGGTGAAGCTCCGGGCCGCCAGGCTCGACGTGGAAGAGAAGGAGATCTACCTCCTCTCCGAGACCTCGATCGAGCGGGTGATGGCCGCCGCCGCGGAGATCTCCCCGTCGGCGCTCCTGGTCGACTCCATCCAGACGATGTTCACTTCCGACCTGCCGGGCGCGCCGGGCTCGGTCGGCCAGGTCAGGGAGTGCGCGGGGCGGCTGGTTTTTTACGCGAAGAAGGCGGGGATGTCGGTTTTCCTCGTGGGGCACGTGACCAAGGACGGGTCGATCGCGGGGCCGCGCATCCTGGAGCACCTGGTCGACACGGTCCTGTATTTCGAGGGGGAGAAGGGGCACCCCTACCGGATCCTGAAGGCCGTGAAGAACCGGTTCGGCTCGACCAACGAGATCGGCGTGTTCGAGATGCGCGCCTCCGGCCTTGCCGAGGTGGCGGACCCGTCGGGACTTTTCCTGTCCGAGCGGAGCGGGGACACCTCGGGGACGCTCGTCTTCCCGGCGATCGAGGGGACGAGGCCGCTCCTGGTCGAGGTCCAGGCGCTCGCCGCCCAGTCCTTCCTCGCGATGCCCCGGCGGACGACGATCGGCGCGGACACGAACCGCGTGATCCTCCTGTGCGCCATCCTGGAAAAAAAAGCGGGATTCTCCCTCTACAACCAGGACATCTTCGTCAACATCGCGGGGGGGTTCCAACTCGACGAGACCGCCGCGGACCTGGCGCTTTCATGCGCGGTCGCGGCGAGCTTCAAGGACCAGGTGATCCCCGCGGGGACGGCAGCCTTCGGGGAAGTGGGCCTGGGCGGCGAGGTCCGCGCTGTACCGATGGCGGAACAGCGGTTGAACGAGGCGAGCCGGATGGGCTTCACGCGGGTGATCCTGCCCGCCTCCAACGCGGAACGCCTTCCTGCGAAATACCCCCTGACGCTCGTCCCCGTCCGGCACATCAAGGAAGCGCTTTCCCAGGTATGGAAAAAGTAGAGGGACGTTCTTAAGCTTTGTCCCCCCGGAAGCCCTTCGCCAGCAGGTAGAGCTCGAACGACTCCTTCCGCGTCGCGGCGGGGCGGACCCGCCGGACCTTCTCGAACTCCCCCTGCAGCTCCCTGAACACCGCGTCGACCTCCGCTCCCTCGAAGATCTTGGCGAGGAGCGTCCCGCCTTCCGCAAGCGTCCGGCGCGCAAGGGAGAGGACCACGCGCACAAGGTCGGCGGAGCGGGCCTGGTCGGTGAACGCGATCCCGGTGGTGTTGGGGGCGGCGTCGGAGACGACGATGTCCGCCTTCCGGCCGAAAAACTCCAGGATCCGGCCGGGCAGGGACGGCAGGGAGAGGTCTTCCTGGAAGAGGCGGAAGTTCCCGCCGGGCAGCGACTCCATGGGAAGGATGTCCACTGCGGCGACCTTCCCTTCTTTCCCGACGAGCGGCAGGAGCACCTGGCTCCAGCCACCCGGGGCGGCACCCGCGTCGATCACGCAGTCCCCGGGGCGCACCAATGCTTCTTTCCGGACGATTTCCGAGATCTTGTACGCCGCCCGCGACCGGTATCCTTCCTTCTTCGCCTGCAGGTAGAAGCTGTCCTTCCGCTTGTACATGCCGCTCATGCTACCGGAACCCCGGCGCGGTTGACAGTGGGAAACGGCGTGCGATAGATTCAATCTGCCCATGGAAGACAAGCCGCTCGACATCGACGGGGTTTTCCGCTATCTGCAAAGCGATTTGCGCAAGGTCGAACGGGCGCTCGTCTCCAACCTGAAGTCTCCCGTCTCCCTCATCCCGATCGTCGGGAAGCACATCACCCTTTCCGGGGGGAAGCGTTTCCGGCCCGCGGTCCTGCTCCTGTCCGCGGAGGCGTGCGGATACAAGGGGGCGCGGCGGACCGTCATGGCGGTCGTAACCGAGTACATGCACACGGCGACGCTCCTGCACGACGACGTGGTCGACCTGGGGAGCGTGCGCCGGGGGCGGCCGTCGGCCAACGTGGTGTTCGGCAACTCCGTGAGCATCCTGGTTGGCGACTTCCTGTTCGCGCGCGCCTCGCAGCTCATGACCGGGGACGGCGACATCGACGTCCTCGGGATCTACGCCCGGACGCTGGTTTCCCTCTCCGAGGGGGAGGTCCTCCAGCTGATGAAGTCCAGCGACCCCGGGATCACGGAGAAGGATTACCTGCGGGTCGTCTACAACAAGACCGCCTCCCTGATCGCCGCCGCGAGCGAGACGGGGGCGGTTCTCGCCGGGGCCGGGGAACCCTTCCGCGGCCGGATGTACGAGTTCGGGAAGTCGGTCGGCATCGCCTTCCAGCTGATGGACGACATCCTGGACTACACCGGCACCGAGAAGCAGCTCGGGAAGCCTCCGCGCCAGGACCTGAGGGAAGGGAAGGTCACCCTCCCCCTCATCCACGCCCTCCGGGAGGCCGGCCCCGCGGACCGGAAGGCCGCGGCAACGCTTCTTGGCCGCGGGAAATGCTCCGAGAGGGAGATCTCCTTCCTCGCGCGGTTCGTTGAGAAAAACGGCGGGATCGGGTACACGGCACGCACGGCAAGGTTTTACGTGAACCGGGGGAAGCGGTTCCTCGCCGGTCTTCCCGAGTC
>CAYILU010000097.1:0-4703 GCA_964364235.1 uncultured bacterium
AGAGTATCCCGCCGCCCGTGAGCGGGCTGACGATGAACATGTGGGCGGTCGCCGGGGTCGCGTCCATCGGGACCTCGCGGGAGACCCCGGAGATCTTCTCCAGCGCCCTCGCAAGCGACAGCGGCTTCCCGCAGACCTTCGCGCCGGTCTCGTCGGCGAGGTATTCCCTCGAACGGGAGACGGCCATCTGGACGAGCATCGCGCCGAGCGGGGCCACGATCGCCATGAACAGGAGGCCCAGGATCCCTCCGCCGCCGTCTTCGTCCCGGTCGCGCCCCCCGCCCCCGAAGATCGCCGCGAATTGGGCGAACCGGGCGAGCATCATCACCGCCCCGGCCAGAGTCGCCGCCACCGTCCCGACGAGGATGTCCCGGTTCTTCACGTGGGCCATCTCGTGGGCCAGCACCCCTTCCAGCTCGTCGGCGGAAAGGATCCGCACGATCCCCTCCGTCACCGCCACGGCCGCATGCCGGGGGTTTCGGCCCGTCGCGAAGGCGTTGGGGGAATCCGTCGGGATGATGTAGACTTTGGGCATCGGCAGCCCGGCGGCCAGGGAAAGGCGGCGGACGACCCCGTGGAGCTGCGGCGCCTCCGCCTCGGTGACCTCCTTCGCCCTGTACATTCTCAAGATGATCTTGTCGGAGAACCAGTACGCCCCGAAGTTCATCAGGACGGCCATCCCGAAGGCCATCACCATGCCGTTCTGACCCCCCACGGCCTCCCCGATGAGGAGGAACAGTGCCGTCAGCACGGCCAGCAGGAAACCGGTTTTCAGCGTGTTGCTCATCTCGGACATTCTCCCTTTTCTATTTATGCGAAGCGCGCCCTGCCCGTATTGATTCCATTATAAACAATTCAGTTCCAATCCCCTCTCAAATTCGGGTCCTCGTGCTCCGCGAGCTTCTCCACGAGGCGGATGAACTCCTCCGAACGGGACCCGGGAACCGCCACGTGCAGGATAATGTACTGGTCTCCACGCGTCGTGGTTCCCGGCGCGAGGATCCCTTTCCCCCGCAGGCGAAGCTTGTTCCCGCTGGAGGAGCCCGGGGGGATCGACACCTTCACCGGGCCATCGATGGTGGGCACCGGTATCTTCGCCCCCTTCACCGCCTCCGAGTAGTGAATGGGAACGTCGAGGAGGATATCGTTCCCTTCCCGCCGGAACCAGGGATGCGGGATCATCCGGAGCGTGAGGACGAGATCCCCGCTCCTCCCGGGCCGTTCCTCCCCTTTCCCCGTAGCGCGGATCTTGGAGCCGTCCTGCGCGCCGGCGGGGATCTTCACCCGGATCCGCTCCTCGGACTCCGTCGCTCCGGAACCGAGGCACCGCGTGCATCCCTTCCGCCCGGAATGGCCCGTCCCGCCGCAAAATGCGCAGGCGCGGGGCCGGTTGTAGCGGATCTCCCGGACCGCCCCGTGGGCCATGTCCATGAAATCGACCGGGAGCTCCATGTGGATGTCGCGTCCCTGCCGGCCGACGGCCGCGAAGCCGCCGGGTCCCCCGCGGAGGAGGTCGCCGAAGAGATCGTCGAAGTCCACGGTCTCGGAGTGGTAGACCGCCCCTCCCGGCTCGAACCCGAAACCGCCCGGCCCCCCGAAAGGACCTCCGCGCCCGCCCCCGGCGAAGCCCCCCCGCCGAACGGCGTCGTACTCCCCTCGCTTCCTCCGGTCGCTCAAGACCTCGTTGGCCTCGTTGATTTCCTTGAAGCGGGCCTCGGCCGTCTTGTCCCCGGGGTTGACGTCGGGATGGCACTTCCTGGCCAGGCGCCGGAACGCCTTCTTGATCTCCTCCTCCCTGGCGTTCTCCGGCACGCCGAGGATATCGTAATAGTTCTTTTTCGGGTCCATCGCGGCTATTTCACGTCCACCTTGATCTGTTTCGGTTTCGCCTGCTCCCGCTTCGGGAGAGTCACCTCGAGTACGCCGTCCTTGAACTTCGCGCCGATCTTGTCCTGCTCGACCGAGGACGGGAGGGAGAAGGAGCGGTGGAACGATCCGTAGGCCCGTTCGATCCGGTGATAATTCTCCTCCGTGACCTCCTTCTCGAACTTTCGCTCCCCGTGAAGGGTGAGGATTCCGTCCTTGACCTCGACCCCGATCTGGTCCTTCTCGAGTCCCGGAAGCTCCGCCTTGACGACCACGGCATCATCCGTCTCGTAGATATCGACCGCGGGCGTCCACATTCCTTTCCCGAGCGCCTCGTCGCGCCCCCGGGTCCGGGAGAAGGTGTCCTCGAAGAGCTGGTTCATCTTTTCCTGGATGCCCGAAAGGTCTCTCAATGGGTCCCACCAACGCACGATCGCCATGTCGCCTCCTCCTTTCATCGGCCGTTTGCACCGGCCGGATTCCGGTAATCCCGGGGGCTACTTTTTCCCCGGGTCTTCGTATTCCGCTTCGACTACGTCCCCTTCGGCGCCCTTTCCCGCGTCGGCGCCTCCCGCGGCCGCCCCTTCTCCGGGCGGCGGGGCCTGGGAGGCCGCCTGCTGGTACATCTTCTCCGCGAGAGCGTGGGCTTCCCGCATCAGCTTGTCCGATGCGGCCTTCAGGGTCGATTCGTCGTCCGACTTGAGCGACTCCTTCGCCTCGGTGACCGCCGCCTCCACTTTCGCGACGAGGTCGGCGGGCAGTTTTTCCCTGTTCTCCCGCACCGTCTTCTCCGTGTTGTAGATGAGCGAGTCGAGGTGGTTCCTCGCCTCGATGACCGCCTTGCGCTTCCGGTCCTCTTCCGCGTGCGCCTCTGCCTCCTTCACCATCCTGTCGATGTCGTCCTTGTTCAGGCCCGTCGACGCGGTGATCGTGATCTTCTGCTCCTTGCCCGTCGCGGTGTCCTTCGCGTTGACGTGGAGGATGCCGTTCGCGTCGATGTCGAAGGTGACCTCGACCTTGGGGACCCCCCGGGGCGCCACCGGGATCCCTTCCAGGTGGAAACGCCCCAGCGTGCGGTTGGCCGCAGCCATCTCGCGCTCGCCCTGGAGGACGTGGACCTCGACGCTCGTCTGGCCGTCCGCCGCGGTGGTGAAGAACTCGCTCTTGCGGACCGGGATCGTCGTGTTCCGCTCGATGAGCTTCGTCATCACGCCGCCCAGCGTCTCGATGCCCAGGGAAAGCGGCGTCACGTCCAGGAGCAGGATGTCCTTGACCTCGCCCCCCAAGACGCCGGCCTGCACGGCGGCGCCGGCTGCCACGACCTCGTCCGGGTTGACCCCCTGGTGCGGGTCCTTCCCGAAGAAATCCTTCACCATCCGGACGACCTTCGGAATCCGCGTGGAGCCGCCGACGAGCACGACCTCGTCGATCCTGCTCACCGGAACCCCCGCGTCCTTGATCGCCAGCTCGCACGGCTTGAGCGTCCTGTCCAGGATGTCCTGGACCATCTGCTCGAACCGGGCGCGCGTGAGCTTCATCTGCAGGTGCTTGGGGCCGGTCGCGTCCGCCGTGATGAACGGCAGGCTGATCTCGGTCTCCATGACCGAGGAAAGCTCGATCTTCGCCTTCTCGGACGCCTCCTTCAGACGCTGGAGCACCGTGCGATCCCTGGACAGGTCGATCCCCTGGTCCTTCCGGAACTCGGAGACGATCCACTCGATGATCCTCTGGTCGATGTTATCGCCGCCGAGGTGCGTGTCGCCGTTGGTGGCCTTGACCTCCACAACGTTGTCCCCCACCTCGAGGACGGAGATGTCGAACGTACCTCCGCCGAAGTCGAACACGGCGATCAGCTCGTTCTTCTTTTTGTCGAGGCCGTACGCCAGCGCCGCCGCGGTCGGCTCGTTGATGATGCGAAGGACCTCGAGGCCCGCGATCGTCCCGGCGTCCTTGGTCGCCTGGCGCTGGGAGTCGTTGAAATAGGCAGGCACCGTGATCACGGCCTTCTTGACTTCCTCGCCCAGGTAGGTCTCCGCGGCCTTCTTCAGCTTGCCGAGCACCAGCGCGGAGATCTGCTGGGGGGTGTGCTCCTTCCCCCCCGCGGAAACGCGAGCCTCCTGGCTGGGGCCCCGGACCACCTTGTAGGGGACGAACTTCATCTCCTCGGTGACCTCGTCGAACCGCCGGCCCATGAACCGCTTGATCGAGAAGACCGTGTTCTCGGCGTTCAGGACCGCCTGACGCTTGGCGACCTGGCCGACCAGGACCTCGCCGCCCTTCCCGAAGGCGACGACCGACGGAGTGAGACGGCTGCCCTCCTCGTTGATGATGACCTTGGGCTCTCCCCCTTCCATCACGGCAACCACCGAGTAGGTCGTCCCGAGGTCGATTCCGATGATCTTCGACATTGCGTGTTGCTCCTTCCTTCAAGGAATTTTTTTTCCTTCATATCTCCCGCAGAATCTTCGCGATGAACCGCACCAGCGCCTGCTCGTCCACCGGCTTGGTCACGTATCCCGTCACTCCCGCCCCCACGGCCCACATCCGCCGGGACTTGCTCTCCTGGGCGGTCAGCAGGAGGACGGGAATCCGGGAGGCAATGTGCCCGATTTCGACCAGGGCGTCCAGGCCGCACAGCGAGGGGGTGTCCAGGTCGACGACCAGGAGGTCGGTCCCCCCGCGAACCACGCTCCGCAGCCCTGCGCTGCCATCCGTGAAAAGCTCCGTCATGGCCCCCGCCTCGGAAAGCGCGCCGAGGAGGGGAGCCAGCGGCCGCGAATCGTCGGCCTGTGCGTCCGCTATGAGGACTACCCTTCGAGTCACTTTCGACGCCTCCG
>CAYILU010000097.1:4803-6133 GCA_964364235.1 uncultured bacterium
ATCCCGTACTCCTTGACCTTCCGGTGGAGGGTGCGAAGCCCGATGCCGAGGACTCTGGCCGCCTGCGTTTTGTTTCCCCCCGTTTCTCTCAAGGCGGCCCGGATCGCGTCCCGCTCGATCTCCTCGAGGGTCCTGGGGGCCGGAAGGGGGATCGGCCCGGCGGCCGAGGGGGGAATCCCGCCACCGAGGATCTCGGGGGAAAGGTCGTCCGGCCCGATCGTGTCCCCCCCGGCGACGAGTGCGGCAACCTCCATGCTGTTTCTCAACTCCCGCACGTTGCCGGGCCAGCGGTACGCGAGGAGCGCCTTGAGCGCCTCGGGGGAGAGCCGCTTGGGCGCCGCGTTGTTTTCCCTCCCGATCTCCTGGAGGAAGTGGTCGGCGAGCCTGGGAATATCGTCCCTGCGGTCGCGCAGCGGGGGAACCAGGAGGGTGAAGACGTTCAGGCGGAAGAACAGGTCGTCCCGGAACGCCTTCTCCTTGACGCGGACCTTGAGGTCCTGGTTGGTCGCCGCCAGGATCCTCACGTCCACCTTGATGACCTGGGAACCGCCCACCCGCAGGATCTCCTTCTGCTCGATCGCCCGGAGAAGCTTCGCCTGGAGCGGGAGAGACATGTCCCCGACCTCGTCGAGGAACAGGGTACCCCCTTCCGCGGCCTCCATCCTCCCCTGCCGGGTCGCGATGGCGCCCGTGAAGGACCCTTTCTCGTGCCCGAAGAGCTCCGACTCCAGAAGGCTCTCCGGGATCGCGGCGCAGTTCAGGGGGTGGAACGTCTTTTGGCGACGTGGGCTCAGCGCGTGGATCGCACGGGCGACGAGCTCTTTCCCCGTCCCGCTTTCCCCCTGGACGAGGACGTTCATCCGGGTCGGGGCGACCAGCCGGATCTTCCGGATGACCTCCTCCATCGCCCGGGAGAAGGCGATGATCCCTTCCGGGCCGTAGCGCTGCCCCATCTCCTCCCGGAGCTGCTCGATCTCCCGGGTCCTCTCCCGGTCCTTCGCGGCCTTGAACACCGCCGCCCGCAGCTGCGGGATCCCCACGGGCTTTTCCAGGAAGTCCGAGGCGCCCGCCCGCATCGCTTCCACCGCGCTATAGACGGTCCCGTAGGCGGTGAGCACGACCACGGACACGCCCGGGTGCTCGGCGGCGACGCGGCCGATCACCTCCATCCCGCTTATGCCCGGCATTTTGAGATCGGTCACCACGACGTCCGCCCCCTCGGACGCGAGAAAGGAGAGCCCTTCCTTCGGGTCGGCGAACGGGTGGACGTCGTAACCGTCCCGGCGGAGCGCCGTAGCGACGCTGTCCAGGCTGTCGCGGTCGTCGTCGA
>CAYILU010000098.1:0-6084 GCA_964364235.1 uncultured bacterium
TCGTCTCGAAGCTCTTCCCGAGGCTTCGGAGGCCGGTGCTCTTCCTGGTCCCCACCGTCCTCGAGGCGGAGGAGACCTTCCGGGAAATGTCGGAGTACCTGGATCCTTCGCTATGCGCCCTGTTCCCTTCCGTGGAAGTGGCCCCCTATGAGGCGATGCCCCCCCACGCGCCGGCGGTCCACGAGAGGATGCGTGCTCTTTACCGGCTCGCGTCCGGGGATCCGGTCGTGGTCGTCTGCCCCGTGGAGGCGTCGCAGGAGAAGACGCTCCCCCGGGACGTGCTCTTGGGGTCGGTCCGGAAGGTTTGCGCGGGGATGGAGATCGACGTCGGGGAGTTCTCCCGCCTTCTCTCCGAGACGGGGTATGCGCGGCTCCCCTCCACGGCGGACACGGGGGATTTCTCCGTCCGGGGAGGGATTCTCGAGGTCTACAGCCCGGCGCACCCGCTGCCCGCCCGGATCACTCTCGACGGGGACCGGGTCGAATCCCTGCGCTGGTTCGACCCGAAGAGCCAGCGGACCCGGGCGGAAGGGGGGGAGCTGATCGTCTTCCCGTGTTCCCAGGTGATCACTCGGCCGGAATACCTCTCGCTGGCGGGGGCCGGGACCGGCGCGGAGTTCGGGGAAGCGCTCGGCCAGGGGATCCGATACCACGGGATCGAGTCGATCCTCCCCCGCCTGTACGGCCGCGCGGCGTCGTTGTTCGATTATCTCCCCGAGGGGACCGTGTTCGCCGCCGCGGACACGGTGTCCTGCCTCTCCCGGGCGCGCGGTTTTTTCGCGGAGGCCGGGGAGAACTACCTTCTGGCCGGCCGGGAGAAGGGCCTCCCGGCCCCCGAAGAGCTGTTCGTCCCCCCCGGCGAACTCCTGCGGAGGCTCCACGAAGTCCCGGCCGTCTGCTTCGACTCCATCGAGGTGGCCCCCTTCGAGCGCAGGGACGCCGTCCGGGGAGGGATCGACGTGCAGGGGAACGAGGACATCCGGCGGAGCACGGTCGCCTCCGCCTCCGAGGGCCTTCTCTTCCCCCTCGTGGCAGAGGCGAAGGAGTGGTGGAAGCGGGGGGACCGAATCGTTGTGACCTCCCTTTCGCCCTCCCAGTGCGACCGGATGGAGGAGCTGCTCGGCCGGTACGCCCTTCCCGTAACCACGGGAGCGACGCTCCGGGATTCCCTGGAGGGGGGGAGGGGAGTCGCCCTCTGCTGCTCCGAAGTGATCCGGGGGTTCCGGTTCCCGGAGATGGGCGTGGCGGTGGTCACCGAGGCGGAAATCTTCGGGGAGAAGGCACGCGCCCGAAGGGCCCGCGGGGAGGCAAGCGCCCTGCCCGGGGAGTTCTCCCTCGCGGAGCTGCGCGTGAACGACCTGGCGGTCCACGTCGACCACGGGATCGGGATCTACCGGGGGTTGCTGCGGCGCGCCGCGGCGGGCGTGGAAGGGGATTTCCTCATCCTGGAGTACGTCGGCGGCGACCGTCTCTTCGTCCCCGTGGAGAAGATGTCGCGCGTCCAGCGCTACGTCGCCTCGGAGGAGGACCGGCCGCGGCTGGCGCGCCTGGGCGGGACCGCCTGGCAGCGCGCCAAGCAGCGGGTGCGCGACACCCTGCTTGAGATGGCCCAGGACCTGATCGCGATCCAGGCGAAGCGGCAGCTGGCGGCCCGGCCCCCGTCCGCCGTGCCGGACGCCCTCTTCCGCGAATTCGAGGCGGCCTTCGACCACGAGGAGACCCCCGACCAGCAGAAGGTGATCGAGGAGGTTCTGCGCGACCTCACATCCCCCCGCCCGATGGACCGCCTCGTCTGCGGCGATGTCGGGTACGGCAAGACGGAAGTCGCGGTCCGCGCCGCGTTCAAGGTGGCGCTCGACGGGCGCCAGGCCGCGGTCCTGGTCCCCACGACGGTGCTCGCCGAGCAGCACTACCAGACCTTCCGGAGGCGCCTCGCGGGGCATCCGGTCCGGGTGGAGAGCCTCTCCCGCTTCCGATCCAGGGCGGAAGCGGCGACCGTGGTGAAAGACCTCGCCGCCGGAAAGATCGACATCCTCATCGGGACCCACCGGCTCCTGCAGAGGGACATCTCGTTCCGGGACCTGGGGCTCGTGGTCATCGACGAGGAGCAGCGCTTCGGCGTGGCCCACAAGGAGAAGCTGAAGAAGCTTCGCGCGGCGGTCGACGTGCTGACGCTGTCGGCCACCCCGATCCCGCGGACGCTCCACATGGCGTTCTCGGGGATCCGAGACATCAGCATCATCGCCACCCCGCCGGAGGACCGCCTGTCGATCCGCACCTTCGTCCTCCCGTTTTCCGGGGAGACGATCCGGGAGGCGGTCGAGCGGGAGGTCCGCCGCGGGGGCCAGGTCTTCTTCGTCCACAACCGGGTCCAGAGCCTTCCGGCGATGGAGCGGTACCTGGGGGAGATCCTCCCCGGCGTCCGGATCGGCGTGGCGCACGGGCAGATGGAGGAAGGGGAGCTCTCCCGCGCGATGGACGACTTCGCGGCCCGCCGGGTCGACCTCCTCCTGTGCACCGCCATCATCGAGGCGGGACTGGACCTCCCCAACGCGAACACGATCCTCGTCAACCAGGCGCACCGGTTCGGGCTCGCGCCGCTCTACCAGCTGCGCGGGAGGGTGGGGCGGGACCGGCACCGCGCCTATGCCTACTTCCTCATCCCCGTGGACGTCGCGATGACCCGGCAGGCGTCGCAGCGTCTGGCCGTCCTCGAGGAGCTGACGGAGCTGGGCTCGGGGTTCAAGATCGCCTCCCACGACCTGGAGATTCGCGGCGCCGGGAACCTCTTGGGGAAGGACCAGTCGGGGCAGATCCACCAGGTGGGGTACGAGCTGTACACCCAGCTCCTCTCGGAAGCGATGGCCGAGCTCTCCGGGAAGCCTTCCCTCGATGAGGAGGAGCCCGAGCTCGACCTCCGGATCCCGGCCTTCCTTCCCGACGACTACCTTCCGGAGGCCGGGGTGCGGCTCGATTTCTACCGGAGGCTGGCGATGGGGAAGACCGTGGACGCGGCCGACGAGATCGAGCTGGAGCTGCTCGACCGCTTCGGCCGTCTCCCGTTCCCGGCGAAGGCGCTGTGCGATCTTTCCCGGATCCGGGTCGGGATGCGGGAGGCGGGCATCCGGGAGCTGAAGCGCGGGAACGGCACGCTCTTCCTCGCCCTGTCGGAGCGGTCGGAGGTCGACCGGCACCTCCTCGTGAAGTGGGTGACCCGGGAAAAGCCGACCTTCTCGTTCGTGCGGGGGGAGGTGCTGGCGATGCGGCTCCCGGGAGAGGCCCCGGAGGCGGTGCTGGCGGCGGCCAAAAACCTGTTGAACCGCTTTCCGCCGGGGCGTAACATATAGGTTTCCCGGCGAAAGCACGATCGATCACCGTGGAAGGAGAGTCCCCCGATGCGCAAGCTTGCCTGGGTGCTGCCTGTTTTTGTCATCCCGTTCCTGTGGGGCTGCGGCGGGACGGGGAAGGGGAAACCGGAGAAGGTCCTGGCGGTGGTCAACGGCGAGACCATCACCGAGGCGTCGTTCGAGGAGGAGGCGAAGTCGCTGCCCCCCTACGTCCGGCCGATCCTGGAGACCCCTGCGGGCAGGATGCAGTTCCTGGAGAGCCTGATCACCCGGGACCTCCTGATGCGGGAGGCGCTGCGCCGCGGCATCGACCGCAGGGACGACGTCCGCGAGCGACTGAACCAGGTGCGCAGGTCGATCGTCCTGGAGGCGCTCCTGCGGGAGGTGTCGGAGAAAGCCCCGGGGCTTTCCGACGAGTCGCTCAGGAAGTTCTACGATTCCAGCCAGGCCAATTTCCAGGTGGGCGAGCGGGTCCGGGTGAGCCACATCCTGTTCAAGGAGCGGGCGCGGGCAGAGGAGACGGCCCGGAAGGCGAAGGGCGGGACCCCGTTCGAGGAGCTGATGAAGGTTGCGGCGAAAGAGGGGGGAATCACGGCCGACCTGGGGCTGATCGAGCGCGGGAAGTTCGACAAGGCATTCGAGGATGCCGTGTTCGCCGCCCCGTCGGGGTCGGTGTCGGGGCCTGTAAAAACGGCCTACGGGTTTCACGTGATCCAGGTGGGGGAGAAAAAACCCGCCGGGCTGCAGCCGTTCGAGGAAGTCAAGGGGCAGATCGCCTCCGATCTCCGGGAACAGGCGCAGCGGGACGCGTTCGAGACGCTCCTCGCGCAGATGAAGAAGCAGGCGAAGATCCAGTTGATGGTGAAGCCGGAACCGGCGCCGCCCGCGCCCGGAGAGGGGGCGCCCCCCGTTCCGGCCGGCAGGGAGGCGCCTTCGGCCGGCACTTCCTCGCCGCGTGTGGGGCGCTGAGCGCACCAGGCGGCGTTTCGCGGGATGCACAAGCCTTCTTTCGGCGTCATTCACAGGGTGGTCGTCGTCGCTGCCCTTGCGGCCATCCTTTCCTCCTGCACGAAGGAGCCCGCGCCGCGCATGGACGCGGATGTCGTCGTCGCCGAGATCAACGGCGACCGGATCACCTTGAAAGACCTGAAGAACGAGATCGCGGCGCGGCGGGGGTTCACCCCCTCCCTTTCCGCAAGGAGCGCGACCCGCGGGGAAGTCTCCGAGGCGCTCCGCCTCCTCATCGATCGCGCGGTCGTGCTTGCGGAAGGGGAAAAACTGGGGGTGTCGATCTCCGGATCCGAAGTGGACAAGGAGGTCGACCGGTTCCGCTCCGACTTCCCGCCCGGGGGCCTGGAGAGGGCGCTCCTCCAGGGCGGAATGGACATGGAGTCGTGGCGGGCGGGGATGGCGCGCTCCCTGCTGGTTCGTAAAGCCGCCGCCGCGATCGCCGCGTCCCGCGCCTCGGTTTCCCGGGGGGAGGTGGATGCGGCGTTCCGCCGGCGCACCAGGCAGCTGTCCCGCCCGGAACGGATCCGTGTTCGCCAGTTCCTGTTCGATTCCGGGGAGACCGCGGGCAAGGCGAGGGCGATGATCCTGGAAGGAGAAAGGCCCGAGGAGGTCGTGACCCGGTTTTCGGTGGGCGACGTCCGCCCCGTCACCGTCGACCTGGGAGAGATCACCCGGGAGGACCTTCCCGAGGAAATCGCGACGGAGCTGTTCGGCCTGAAGGAAGGGGGAGTAAGCGGGGTGATCCCGAGGGAACAGAGCTTCAGCCTCTTCCTGGTGGTCAACAAGGAGCCGGCCCGGAAACTCATCCTGGCCGCGACGGGACCGGAGATCCGGGAGGAGCTCCTGCGTGTCCGCAGGGAGGAGGCGTTCCGGTCGTGGCTGACGGCGCAGGTGGGGAAGGCCGACATCCGGGTCCAGGAGGCGCTCCTGGACCAGTTCGTGGGGGGGAAAAAATGAGGAAAGCGTGCCTGATCGCCGGCGTGCTTGCGCTTGCCTGGGGTGCGGTGCCGGGCCATTCCGCGTCGGCCCGGGTCATCGACGGCGTCGTCGCCGTGGTCGGCGACGAGCCGGTCACCTTCTCCGAGGTCCGCGACGCGGTGGCCGAGGGCCTGGGCATTCCGACGGGCGACGCCGACCTCTACCTCCGCGAGGAGAAGGAGCCCCGGAGGGTCCTGCACTGGATCGAGACGCTGGTCGAGTCGGCCCTGGTCCGGAAGGAACTGGCGAAAACGGGACAGGCGATCTCCGAAGCGGAGATCACCCGCGCCGTGGAATCGGTCCGCAAGACGAACAACCTGTCGGAGGCCGGGTTTTCGGAGGCCCTCGCCCGGGAAGGCATCACCCTGGAGGGGTACCGCAGGCGGCTCCGGTGGCAGATGGAGCGCGGGGCGATCGTCCGGGCGAGGAAGCTGAAGGACGTGACCGTCACCGACGACGAGGTCAAGGCCTACTTTCGGCAGAACGCCGAGCGGTTCCTTACCGGGGGCGAGGCCCGGCTCACGACCCTGCACCTTCCGTTCCCGCCCGAGGAGGGGACGGTCGACCGGACCGTCCGGCTCCGGATCGCCGCGCAGCAGGCCGGCGAGTACGTCCGCTCGGGACGGACGTTCCCCGAGGCGGTGGAGCTTCTCTCGAAGTCGCTCCCCGGGGTATCGGTTCTCTCCACGGATTTCGTCAAGACGGGCGACCTGATGCCGGAGATCCAGAAGGAGATCCGGAAGCTGCG
>CAYILU010000099.1:0-6035 GCA_964364235.1 uncultured bacterium
TAGACATGCCCGTATCCGCCGCCGCAGCAGGAGGCTGGTGAGAAATGCGGGCTAGTTCAGGTCCTGAAGCGTCCGGCCGATAAGGTCAAGAGCGTCCGCGCTGGAATAGCGCCTCCCCAACCCCGTGAAGACGAGCGGCTCCGGCGGGTTGCCGGAGATCTCGCTCCGCAGCGACTGGAAGAAAACCCGCGCGACGTCCGGGTCGTAATGGCGATGGATGCAGGACCGGATCTCCTCCAACGCGTGAACCAGGGACAGGCTCTCCCGGTAAGGGCGGTCGGAGACCATTGCGTCGAACGCGTCGGCAAGGGCGATGATCCGCGCGCCGATCGGGATCTCGTGCTCCCGCTTGCCGTCGGGATAGCCCGACCCGTCCAGCAGTTCATGATGGTCTCTGGCAAGGAGCGCGACGTTCGGGTAAGGGAACTTGATCTTGGACAGGATGTCGAAGCTGGTCCGGGGGTGCTTCCGGACCTCGCCGATCTCCTCGGGGGTCAGCGCCGACGGCTTGTTCAGGATGTGCTTCGCGGTCCCGATTTTCCCGACGTCGTGGAGGATGGAGGCGATGTTGATCGCCTCCACCTCGTCCTCCGGCAGGTTCAGCCCCTTCGCGATCGACACCGAAATCTTCGCCACCCGCTCGGAATGCCCGCGGGTGTAAGGATCCTTGGCCTCGATCGCCGTCGCGAGGGCGCGGATGGTATCGATGTAGATCTCCTGCATCCGGTCGATCAGGCGCTCGTTCTCCTCCACATGGATCCGGAGCACGTCGTTCAGGCGGGAGATGTCGGCAAGCACCCGCTGGTTGGAGATGTGGGCGGACAGGAAGGAGGTCATCACGCTCAACGTCTCCCGCTGACTGACCGTCAGCATCTCCCCGGTGATGGTGGGGCCGAGAATGAGCATCCCGAGGGAGCCGTTCCGGGCCCCGAGGGAGCAGATGAACTCCACCGTGAATGCGGGCACCGCCCGTTCGACATCGGAGGCCACTTTCCGGATCACACCGTTGGTCGCGGTCCGCCCCAGGCTCACCGGCCGGCTCGTGCGGCGGAGCGCCGCGACAAGATCTCTCGACTTGTCGATGGGGGGAATCCCCGGGGGAAGTCCGCGAGAGACACGCACCCGGAATTCGTCGTCCTCCTCCAGGAACAGGGCGCCCTTCACGATGGAATAGGTCCCCAGGATGACCATGAGCGCCAGGTGGAGCGACTCGTCGAAGTCGCGGGCCCGCGACATGCACAACGTGAAATCCCGCAGCGCCTTGAGCTTGAACACCTCCCGCCGCCCCGCCGGGAGGCGTTTGTCACCGAAATGCACGACCTCACGCGGATTGGCTGAAATGGCCAAGGGCCTCTTCCTCCAGATCGAACACCCGGACGTAGCGCGCCACGCCGGTCATCTGAAACAGTTCGCGATTGATGCGGGAGAGACAGCAGAACGCAAGCAGCCCGCTGCGTTCCATTATTTTCTCCACGACGTCGATGATGATCGAGATCCCGATGCTGTTGATCAGGCGGGTCCCCTCGAAATTCAGGAGGACCTTCCTGCCGCCGCCGTCCAGGGCCTCCTGGACCACCCGCTCCACCTCTTCCCCCATGAGGCTGTTCAGGTACCCGTCAATGTACACCACGAATACGTCCCCCGCATAGCGGGTCCTTACAGTCAGATAATTCATGCCGGCTTCACTCGGGACCCTGCGATCCCGCCCCTTCCTTCTCGGATCCGGAACCAAGGTATTTTACCATCCGCACGGTGGTCCCCTTATCGCCCGTCATGATCTCCACTTCGTCCACCAGCTCGCGGATCAGCTTCAGCCCCCAGCCGCGATTGCGCTTGCTCTCCTCCCCCGCCCGCCCCCCGCGGAACCCCTTCCCCTCGTCCTGGACGAAGAGCTCTATCTTCTCGGGGGAGAGGACGTACCGGAGCCGGACCTTGCCGGACTCCGCCCCGCTGTGCTCGAACGCGTTGATGCACGCCTCGATGAGCGCCATCTTGACCCGGTCCACGGTGTCCTTGTCGAGCGAGGCGTAGGCCGCCACTTCCTCCGCCACCCGGGCCGCGACGATCTCGGTGTCCGCCTTCATCGGCAGGACCAGCTCGAACTCGAGGGGCTCCGTGCCCGGCGGCATCTCGGCGGGCTTGCGGACATCGGCTTCGAGGTCGAGCTCCTCCATCCCGAACAGGTTGAGGAAGAGGCGCATCTGGGAGCGATGGGTCAGGAAGATGTCGTACCGCGCCACCTGCTCGAGGGCGGCGGGATCGACGGCCCCCTCGAACAGGATCCACTTCCGGAGCTGCTCGTCCTTGAGCCCCTTCTCCAGGCTGAGAAGCCGGCACCGGTTCTCGAAGTGCTCCACCGACCTCGCGGTGAGCGTTTTCTCCGTCGTCACGTCCACCGCCCAGATCACGAGGTTCTCCTCGGAGAACTCCGCGTCGTGGAACCCGTACGCGACCAGGTCGAAATCGAACCGCGGACCGCCGCGTCGGGTCTTGTAGCCGGTGGAGACCGAGCTGATCTTGGGCAGCCGAAGCTTCTGCGCCTCCTTCTCCATTCCGATCACCACCTCGAGGAGCCCCTTCCCACCGAACCGCTCCCGGAAGCCGCCGAACCGGAACAGGAGCGTAGGGACCTCGCGGCAGTCCCACCTCCGCATCAGCTCCTTGGTGACGGCGATCCACTTTTCCCTCTCGCCCTCCACTGGATCCAGGGCGGCGCGCGACAGCTTGGCCTGGACGAGGGACGCGGCGACCTGGGAGGAGGTCTTTCCCAGGACCCCCCGCTCGAACGCCCAGTAGAGGAAGTCCGCGAGCACCGGGTCGTTCACGAACCGCAGCTGCTCGAAGTCGGACTTCAGCAGGCCCTTGAACTCCAGCGAAGACAGGATCTCCCCGCCCTCCGCGGGGGAAGTCCCCAGAAGAGACAGCGCCCCCTCGAACGTGTCCAGGGGGAACTGGTCGCAGACCACGCGCTTGAGGAACTTGATGGCGCGCGCGCGCTGGAGCCTGTCGGGAAAGGCGTTTTCGAAGAACTCCCGCCAGTACCGGTTGAGCTGGCCCTCGGTGATGGAGAGCGCGAAGAGGTTCTCGAACCCGATCTCGTCGGTGACCTGCACGTTCCGGAAGGAGACCTCCTCGGCGAGCATCCGCTGGTAGATCGGGACGTGCCCCAGCCGGGCCGCCGCGCGGGCCTGGATGTGGGGGGGCATCCCGATCTGCCGCCGCTCGAAGAGGGAGGCCCACATCTTCGCGGAGGCCCCCGGGAAGAGCCCTCCGACCTCCATCAGCTGGAACGACCCGTAAAGCCCTTCCCTCTTGAGGGACGCGGTGACGTGCCCCGGCGAGGATCCCGAGATGATCATCGGGAAATGACCCGACTTGATGTGGGGACGGAGGATCGACAGGATGGCGCCGTCGGGGATGTTCTGCAGCTTGCACGTGTACTGGAAGTCGTCGAAGAGGAACACGGGGTAGAAGATCTCACGCCCGGAAACGAAGGGCAGGGAGAGGGCGTTCACGAGCGCTGAGAGGCCGTCGCCGCGCTCCGTCCACATCCTGTGGGCGATGAGGAATTCCCGGCACTCGGTCAAGCCGAACGTCCCGAGCCTCTCGCACATCGCCTCGGCGTCGAACGCGCCGAGGGGCGACTCCCCCAGGAAGGCCAGGACCTGCCAGAGGTACTCCTGCAGGAAATGCTGGGAGAGCGCCAGGGGGTGCGAAAGGATCTTGCTGAAGGAGAAGTAGAACGGGAAGGGCCGGGGGGGCGGGCTGCCTTCCGGCAACCGTTGGAGGTCGTGCTTCAGTTTCAGGAGGATGGAGGTCTTCCCGACGTTGGGGGGCCCGAAGATCATCACGGACGCCCCGATGCCGGACCTTCCCTCGAGACAGACGCGCGAGAGGGAGGCCAGCTCCTCCTCCCGGCCGAAAAACTCCTCCGGCCGGAACGATAACCCGGCGCCCTGATTCCAGATCAAACGCACTGAGGGGCATCTCCTGTCACAGGCATTATCCAAACAATTTAACTTGAAACCATTGATTTTTCAAAAATTAATTGGGAAGGTAGAAAGTCATGAGAACGATTCCTCCTTCGATCCGGAAACCGTCCCGCTACGGCGGCAGCGAGGTGCGGCGCCCGCTCCTCCCCTGGGAGAGCGCGGAACTCCGCGTCCTGCTCGCCTTTCCCGACGTGTACGAGATCGGGATGTCCCACCTCGGGATCCTCCTCCTCCACGAGATCCTGAACTCCCGGCCGGGCACCCGGTGCGAGCGGGCCTTCGCGCCCTGGCGGGACCTGGAGGGGCACCTGCGGGAAAATGCGATCCCTCTCTGCTCGCTCGAATCTTCGCGGCCCGCGCGCGATTTCGACATCATCGGGTTTTCCCTGAGCTACGAGCTGACCTACACGAACATCCTCGCGATGCTCGAACTGTCCGGCATCCCGCTGCTCCGCGGGGAGCGGGCGGAAAAGGACCCGCTGATCCTTGGCGGCGGGGTGTGCACCCTGAACCCGTCGCCGGTCGAGGCCTTCTTCGACGCCCTCCTCGTCGGGGACGGTGAGGAAGCCGTCCTGGAAATCCTCTCCTGCGTCCAGGCGTGGAAGGGACGGAAAGGAACGCGAGGCGACCTGTTGCGGGACCTCTCCCGGGTCGACGGCGTGTACGTCCCCGGCGTCTCCACCCGGGTTTCCCGGCGCGTCCTCCCGGATCTGGCGAAGTCCCCCCTGCTTCCCGCGCCGATCCTCCCCGCGATGCGCGTCGTGCACGACCGGCTGAGCATCGAGATCTCCCGCGGCTGCACGAGGGGGTGCCGGTTCTGCCAGGCGGGCTACGTCTACCGCCCCGTGCGGGAGCGGGACCCGCTGCTCCTGCTGCGC
Organism: uncultured bacterium; assembly: GCA_964364235.1. Lineage (GTDB taxonomy): Bacteria > Desulfobacterota > Deferrimicrobia > Deferrimicrobiales > Deferrimicrobiaceae > JAKALO01. The sequence continues at coordinate 4,871 of CAYILU010000099.1, forward strand.
TACCTGCAGGAGGTGGCCCCCCGGACGGGATACGACGAGGTCGGCCTGCTCTCCCTGTCGGCCGCGGACTACGGCTGCATCGACCGGCTGATCACGGAGGCGATGGAGACGCTTTCGCCGGAGCGGGTCTCCGTCTCCCTGCCGTCGATCCGCCTCGACGCCTTGAGCGAAAACACCGTCCGCCAGATCCGGAAGGTCCGCAAGACGGGGTTCACGCTGGCGCCGGAGGCGGGCACGGAGCGGCTCCGGAAGTCCGTCAACAAGGACATCCGGGACGAGGAACTCATGCGGTCCGCCGAGTGGATCTACGCCAACGGGTGGCAGACGCTCAAGCTCTACTTCATGGTGGGGCTCCCCGGGGAAACCGCTGAGGACGTCGCCGCCATCGGGCGCCTCGTGAAGAAGGTGGCCTTCGTCGCCCGGACTCATGGAAGACGGAACTCGGTCACCGTGAGCCTGTCCGCCTTCGTCCCCAAGCCGCACACCCCGTTCCAGTGGGAGCGGCAGATCGGGAAGGAAGAGATCGGGGAGCGGCTGGCGATCGTGCGCGCGGAGGTCGGCCGGGACAGGAACGTGGACGTAAAATATCACTCCCCCGCCGTGAGCGAGCTCGAAGGGGTCTTCTCCCGGGGGGACGCGCGGCTCTCCGGCGTCCTCCTCCGGGCCTACCGGCTGGGGGCGCGCTTCGACGCGTGGACCGAGTCGTTCCGCCCCGAGGCGTGGGCGCAGGCTTTCCGGGAGGCGGGGATCGATCCCCGCGGGTACCTCGACGAGCGGGACCCGGCGCGCTCTCTCCCCTGGGACTTCGTCGACGCCGGGATCGACCGCGCATTCCTTCTTTCGGAGCGGGAGAAGGCGAGGTCCGGGGAGCTCACTCCCGACTGCCGCGCCGACGTCTGCTCCGCGTGCGGCGCGTGCCCGCCGGGGCTCGGAAACGTCACCTATCCCCCGAAGCGGATGGGGGAAAGGCCGGCTCCAGGCAGGGATCCGGGAGTCGGCGGCGCCCCCGCGGCGGCGGGGCGCCACATCGTCCGCATCCGGTACTCCAAGGAAGGGCCGGCACGGTATCTTTCCGGGCTGGAGATCCAGTCTCTCTGGGGGCGGTCCTTGCGGCGCGCGGGCTTCCCCGTCGCCTACAGCCAGGGGTTCAACCCCGCCCCCCGCC
>CAYILU010000100.1:0-6020 GCA_964364235.1 uncultured bacterium
CCCTCATCGGCCTCATCATGCTGATGGGGCTTGTCACCAAGAACGCGATCCTGCTCGTGGACTTCGCGAAGGTCCTGCGCTCGCGGGGGATGGAACGTTCCGAAGCGGTGATCACGGCGGGCCGGACCAGGCTTCGGCCCATCATGATGACCACGCTCGCGATGATCTTCGGGATGCTGCCGCTGGCGCTGGCGCTGGGGGCGGGGGCGGAGATGCGGGCGCCGATGGCCCGCGCGGTCATCGGGGGGCTGGTCACTTCGACGTTGCTTACCCTGCTCGTCGTTCCGGTGGTCTACACCATCATGGACGATTTCGGCGACTGGATCCGCCGGCGGTGGGCAGGGGAGAAGGAAGGCACGCGGGTTGTCGGGGAGGTGCGCACATGAAGGGTACGGCTGTCGCGTCGGCGGGGCGGAGCGTTTTCGTCCTCTTCGCCGCACTCTTCCTCGCCGCGGGGTTCTTCCTCCCCCGGGCCTCCCTCGGGGGAGACAACAACGTGAAGACCCTGACCCTCGAAGAGGCGCTGCGGATCGCCTGCGAGAGGAACCGGGACATCCGGAAAGCGCTCGAGTTCCGCAGGCAGGTGGAAGGGCGCTACGTGGAGGAGCGCTCGGCCGCCCTCCCCCAGGTCGTGATCACGGCGAACGTATCCCGCGACCGTGACGAGAGCCAGAAGGCGTTCGGCGGCGGGTTCATCCCCCTCCAGCGGGAGACCCGGCATGCCGAGGCGGGGCTCTCCCAGGCGCTTTACACCTGGGGGCAGGTCGGGGCGGCGATCCGGGCGGCGAGGATCGGGTTCGAGACGGCCGACGACCAGCTGCGGCTCTTCCGGCAAGCGGCGGAGCGGGACGTCTCGGCCTCTTTTTACGACGTCCTGCTCGCCCGGGAGCAGAGCGCCATCGCCTCGGAGACCCTGAAGCAGAAGGTCCGGCACCTGGACGAGACGCGGAGGAAATTCGCCGCCGGGACCGCCACGGACTACGACGTCCTGGCGGCCGGGGTGGCGGTGGAGAACGCGCGCCCCGAAGTCATCCGTGCGGAGAACCTCGCGCGGGCATCGCTGGACCGGCTTCGTTTCCTGCTTGCCCTCGAGGGGCGGGAGGTCGACATCGACGGGACCCTGGTCTCCCCGGTGGATCCCTACCCCGTTTACGAGGAAGCGCGGGAGGCAGCCTGGAAATACCGGCCGGAGCTCTCCGAACTGCGGCACCGGCTCGGGATCTACAAGGAGCTGGTGACCATCGCCGACACCGGGGACAAGCCGCGCCTGGATCTGAAGGCCGGGCTCGGCTGGCGGGAGCTCGACACGGGCGTAAGCGAAGCCAACGGGAGGGTGTGGTCGGCCGGCCTGTTCCTGTCCTTTCCGGTCTTCGACGGGCTACGCACCCGGGGGAAGGTGGCCCAGGCGAGGAGCGAGGCCGCGGCCCGAAGCATCGACGAAGCGAAGCTCCTCGACTCCATCGCCCTGGAGGCGCGCGACGCGGTCAACGCCGTGCGGGAGTCCGGGGAGATCGTCAAGGCGCTCTCGGGCACGGTCTCCCAGGCGGAGCGTCTTCTCGTCATGGCCGAGAAGGGGTTCGAGTACGGCGTCAAGACCCGGCTCGAGGTGGAGGACGCGGAGCTTTCCGTCCGGCAGTCGAAGGGGAACCTGGCCCGCGCCCGCCGGGATTACCTCGTCGCCAAGGTCACCCTGGAGTACGTGAAGGGGACCCTGGGAGAGTCGGGGAGCTTCGGGAGGGAGCTCGAAAAGCAGTGGCGGCCCGCCGACACCATTCCGGGGATGGTCAAGGAGGTCCTGGAGCTCCAGCCCCGCCTGGACAGGAAGGATGACAACCGTAACTAACGGATAAACACATAGGGGGGAGTGGACGAGAATTTTACCTTTTCCTTTTTTTCGGGGAAGCGGGCTCGGCGGGAGGCGATTTTTTCACTTCCTCATCCTTGCGCCGGTCCGCCTCCCTCCCGAAAAAACCGATCCCGGCGATGGAAGCGAGGATGACCGCCGCATAAGATCCCGCGGCGAGGAGGGAATCGGGCCGCAGGAGCCCTTCGTTCAGGTACCGGAGGACCCCGTAGACCGACAGACCGATGAAGATCGTCGCGCAGAAGTAAAATCCGAAAATGGCCAGCGACTTGGGAACCTGCATGCATCCCCCCTTTCCGGTTTTCTTGGTATAGTTATCCTACCATGGAAGTCCTCCCGGTCCTGACGCTGGCCGTCGCCGCGGCGACGCTCCTCGCCGTTCTCCTGCGCCGCCCCCCCCCGCTGCGGGAGCGGTTGGATCTCCTCGAAAAGAGTTTCGCCGACGCGCTCCGCGCGAGTTCCGCGGACCTGGCCCGGGCCCAGGCCGACGCCTCGGGGAGGATCCGCCAGGAAGTGTCGGAGAATATCCTCAAGGGGATGGCCGATGTGTCCCGCCGGATCGAGGAGAGGCTTTCGGAAATCCGCCAGGAGGTCGCGCGGGAGCTCTCCGAGACGGCCGACCGCAACATCAAGGGGTTCGACCAGGTGGCGGGGCATCTCAAGGACCTCTCCGCCGCGACGGGGCAGATGGTCCTCCTCTCCCGGGACATCAACCAGCTGAACGTCCTGCTGACCCAGCCCAAATCGCGGGGGGCGTTCGGGGAGCTGACCCTCTCCCAGATGCTCTCCGACGTCTTCGGGGACCACGCCGGGATGTTCGAGCTCCAGTACCAAATGGAGTGGGGGGAGAGGGCCGACGCGGCGATCTTCGTCCGGCCGGACAGGAGCCAGTTCGTCTGCGTGGACGCGAAGTTCCCGATGTCCAACGCGCAGCCGCTGCTCTCGGGGGAGATCGACGACGACGCACGGAAGGAGTTCGAGAAGGCCTTCGCGAGGGACGTCCTGGTGCAGGCGGAATCGATCCGGTCGAAATACATCCGCCCGCCGAAGACGCTGGATTTCGCGTTTCTCTTCGTGCCCGCGGAGTCGGTCAGCTACCTGGTCCTGCGCAACCGGGCCCTGCACGAGCAGCTCCTCCGGATGCAGGTGATCCCGACCTCCCCCAACAGCTTCTACGCCTACCTGCAGGCGCTTGCGTTCGCCTTCCGGGGGTTCCGGATCGAGCAGAAGACCCGCGAGATCCAGGGGCTCCTCGAGCGCGTGGGAAAGGATTTCGAGCGGTTCGCGGACAACTACCGCGTTTTCGGCAGGCACCTGGACAACGCCCAGGCGAAGTACATGGAGTCGTTGAGGGATGTCGAGCGGTTCCGCACGCGGATCGGCTCCCTGCGAAGCGGGGAGGGGGAGCTGCCCGAAACGTGATGAAGCGGCCTTGCCGCTACCGCTCCAGCTGGGTGTTGATCTTGCCCCGCAGCCGAAGGACGGCCTGCGCGTGCAGCTGGCAGATCCTGGGCTCTCCGAGGTCGAAGATCTCGCTGATCTCCCGCATCGTCAGGTCCTCGTAGTAGTAAAGCGCGATCAGCTGCTTCTCTCTCTCCGGAAGGGTGTCGATCGCCTTGGCGAGCACCTCCTTGAGGTCCCGCAAAAGCTCCTCTTCCTTCGCCTCGTCCTTCGCGGCCTCCGAGAGGAAGTGCTGGACGCAGGATCCTTCCCCGTCCTCCGCCGACTCGTCGTGCGAGAGGACGGAAAGGCCCGAAAGAGTGGCCAGCCTTTTCCGAAGCACATCCACGGTGATCGAAAGTTCCCTGGCGACTTCCTGCTCCTCGGGGGGACGGCCCAGGGTCCCTTCGAGCTTCGAGTAGGCGTTCTGGAGGCGGTTGGAGGACTGCCGGATCGAGCGGGGGAACCAGTCCATCTCGCGGAGATAGTCTAACATCGTCCCGCGGATCCGGAATTCGGCGTACGTCTTGAACTTGATCCCCCGGGAAGGGTCGAACCGGTCGAAGGCGTCGAGCAGCCCGACGATCCCCGAGCTCACGAGGTCGTCCATCTCGATGTTGGGGGGAATGCGCATCTTGATGCGTGCCGCATGGTACTTGATCGTGGGTATGAACTCTCCCACCAGTTTCTCCCGGTCGGTTTCGGGAAAGGGAGGGGCGTCACAATGTCTGCTCGAGACCGCCACAGCTACTCTCGGAGCCATACTGCCTCCTCTCCTGGATATGTGTGTCAGGGAAATGCCGTTTCAATAAGGCAGCAATAGGTGTGCCAACGTGGCCGGGAAGGGTAAAATGCTGAATAGTAAGGATATTTAAAAATGGGCCGCAAAGTGGAGGCCCGTGAAATCGTCAATATATTGACAGGCGGTCAGGGTTCTGACAATTCTCGGCGGTCTACATTCTTGCGTTTCAGCATCTCCAGGAAGGTCGTGCGCTTGAGCCCCAGGAGGGCGGCCGCCTTGTTTTTGTTCCCCTTGGAGAGGGTGAGCGCGTGCGCGAGCAGGTGTTCCTGGAACGCCCCCGTCGTCTCCCGGAAGTCGATCCCGCGGCTGTCGAAATCGAACCCCTCGTTGATTCTGGTCACGCCCCCCCCCAGCATCGCCGGGGGGAGGTCGTCCTTCTCGAACCACCCCCCGGTCTTCAAAACGACGAGGCGCTCCACCAGGTTCTCCAGCTCCCTGACGTTCCCCGGCCACGAATACCGCATCAAGGCTTCCATCGCGTCCGGCCGGAATCCCGGATGGTGGCGCCCCGTCTTGCGGTTCCACTTGTGGAGGAAATGCTCGACGAGCACCGGCACGTCGTCGATCCGCTCGCGCAGCGGGGGGATGCGGATGGGGATCACGTTGAGCCGGAAGAAGAGGTCCTGCCTGAAGCGCCCCGCGGCGATCTCTTTTTCGAGGTCCTTGTTCGTCGCGGCGACCACGCGTACGTCCACGTTCACGGTCTTCGTCCCGCCCACCGGGATGAAGGACTGGTCCTGCAGGACCCGCAGGAGCTTCGTCTGGAGAGGGGGGCTCATCTCGCCGATCTCGTCGAGGAAGATCGTCCCCCGGTTGGCCATCTCGAACCGGCCGCTCCGCTCGATGTGCGCCCCCGTGTACGCCCCCTTGACGTGGCCGAAAAGCTCGCTCTCCAGCAGCTCGGCCGGGATGGCGGAACAGTTGACCGGCACCAGGATCCGGTCCGCGCGGTTGCTGTTGTAGTGGATGGCGCGGGCGATCAGCTCCTTCCCGGTCCCGCTTTCGCCCAGGACGAGGATGGTGGAATCGGTGGCCGCGACCTTCCGGACGAGATCAAGCACCTGGCGGATCGGCTCGCTCAACCCGATGATGTTTTCGATCGTGTAATGCCGGATCGCATGCGTCTTGAGGTGGATGTTCTCCTTCCGGATGCTGGTGAGCTCCAGAGCCCGCCCCACGAGGTTTTCGACCGCCACCACCTTGAACGGCTTCGTGATGTAGTGGAAGGCGCCGAGCTTCATCGCCTCCACCGCGTTTTCCACGGTCGCGAACGCCGTCATCAGGATGACCTCGCACTTCGGGTGCACCTTTTTCGCGTGCGTCAGGACGGCGAGGCCGTCCACCCCGGGCATCATGAAGTCGGTCAGGACAACGTCGATGTCGATCCGGTCGAGGATCGAGATCGCCTCGTCGCCGGACCTGGCGGTGTACAGGCGGATGTCCGGGGAGGAAAAGACCTCCCGCAGGAGGGAAAGCGTCAACTCTTCGTCGTCGGCGATCAATAACGTTTTCGGCATGAACCCATTTTACCTGTCTTTGGGTAAAGTTTCCCCGGGAATCGGTCGATATGCCTATTGCAAAGTGGAAATTACCGACTGGAGGTCAACCCGCTTGAAGAAACCCTCGGGCCGGAAGGGAAACGGGACCGGAGACTCCCCCAGGGAGAAACCGAAAAGTCCCGAAGGCGCGATCATTCCCGTCCCCGAAGACGCGGGGAAGGAGCGTGCCGCGAAAAAGATAAAGAGTCTCCGGACCGCCGTGGCCGGCGGGAACTACCGCGTGGAGGCGAAAAAGGTCGCCGGGAAGATCGTCGATGACGCCGTGCGGGAAATCCGGCGCCGCATCCGGTAATCGGTTGCCCCGTATCTCCCGGAATTGCGATAGAATCTGCGAAAACCCAATGGGGCGTTCGAT